>NZ_RWIL01000064.1:0-2555 GCF_009764635.1 Pseudomonas sp. PB103
GGCAGTTTGCTGCGACCACGATTCAGCGGGTGCGCGATGATGAGCTGGATGGCTTGCTGGCCGCCGCTTATGCCGACACCGGCAGTGCGGCGGCGGTGGTCGGGGCGGCGGAGAACGAAGTTGATCTGGATCGGCTGATGCAGGACATGCCGGAAATCACCGACCTGCTCGACACTCAGGACGGTGCGCCGGTGATTCGCATGATCAACGCGCTGCTGACCCAGGCCGCGCGCGATGAGGCCAGCGACATTCACATCGAACCCTTCGAAACCCATTCGGTGGTGCGCTATCGCGTCGACGGCACCCTGCGTGACGTGGTTTCGCCGCGCAAGGCGTTGCACGGTGCGCTGGTGTCGCGGATCAAGATCATGGCGCAGCTCGATATCGCCGAAAAACGCCTGCCACAGGATGGTCGTATCGCCTTGCGCGTGGCCGGGCGGCCGATAGACATTCGTGTTTCCACCGTGCCGACCGGGCATGGCGAAAGGGTGGTGATGCGTCTGCTCGACAAACAGGCCGGACGTCTGCACCTGGAAACTCTCGGCATGGACGCACAGGTGCTGGCCAAACTCGATCATCTGATCCGCCAGCCCCACGGCATCGTCCTGGTCACCGGCCCCACCGGCAGCGGCAAAACCACCAGCCTTTACGCGGCACTCGCGCGACTGGATGCGAGCACCAGCAACATCCTCACCGTCGAAGATCCGGTGGAGTACGACCTGCCGGGGATCAGCCAGATTCAGGTCAACGCCAAGATCGACATGACCTTTGCCCTGGCGTTGCGGGCGATCCTGCGCCAAGACCCGGACATCATCATGATCGGCGAAATCCGCGATCTCGAAACCGCACAAATCGCCGTGCAGGCCTCGCTGACCGGTCACCTGGTGCTGGCAACCTTGCACACCAACGATGCGGTGTCGGCGGTCAACCGCTTGATCGACATGGGCGTCGAACCGTTTCTGCTGGCCTCGTCGATGCTCGGGGTGCTCGCGCAAAGATTGGTGCGACGCCTGTGCAATCAGTGCAAGCAAGAAGACCCAACGGCACCGGGCACCTGGCGCCCGGTCGGTTGCCCGGCGTGCAATCAAACCGGTTACAGCGGCCGCACCGGCATCCACGAATTGTTCTGCATCGACGACGACATCCGCACCCTGATTCACCAAGGGGCAGGGGAGCAGGCCTTGCGCGCCTCAGCGGCCAAAGCCGGGATGTTCAGCCTGCGTGAGGACGGTGAACGCTGGATCCGCAGCGGCGCCACCGCGCCTGAAGAAATCTTGCGTGTGACACGGGACGCCTGATGAATCGCTATCGTTTTGAAGCTGCTGATGCCAGCGGCAAGATCGAAAATGGGCACCTTGAGGCGGACAGTCAAAGCGCCGCTTTCACAACATTACGCGGGCGCGGGTTGACCGCGTTGTCGGTGCACAAGGAAAGCAACGTTGCCAGTCACGGCGGAGGTGGACTGTTCAGCGCCAAACTCTCGGACAACGATCTGGCCTGGGCCACACGGCAACTGGCGAGTCTGCTCGGCGCCAGTCTGCCGTTGGAAGCCGCGCTGAGTGCCACGGTCGAGCAGGCTGAAAAAAAGCACATCGCCCACACCCTTAGCGCTGTGCGTGCGGATGTGCGCAGCGGTATGCGTCTGGCGGAATCGTTGGCGGCAAGGCCACGTGATTTTCCCGAGATTTACCGCGCACTGATTGCGGCCGGGGAAGAGTCCGGCGATCTGGCGCAGGTCATGGAGCGGCTCGCGGATTACATCGAGGAGCGCAACAACCTGCGCGGCAAGATTCTCACCGCGTTTATCTATCCGGGCGTGGTTGGATTGGTCTCGATCGGCATCGTGATTTTCCTGCTCAGTTACGTGGTGCCGCAGGTGGTCAGCGCGTTTTCCCAGGCGCGGCAGGATTTGCCGGGGCTGACCTTGGCGATGCTCAACGCCAGTGATTTCATCCGCAGTTGGGGCTGGCTCTGCGCCGGGATCATGGCCGGGGCGTTTTGGAGCTGGCGCTTGTATTTACGTAACCCGGCGGCACGCTTGAGTTGGCATCATCGGGTGCTGAAGTTGCCGCTGTTCGGACGATTTATCCTCGGCCTGAACACTGCGCGTTTTGCCTCGACCCTGGCGATTCTCGGCGGCGCCGGGGTGCCGTTGTTGCGGGCGCTGGAGGCGGCGCGGCAGACCTTGTCCAATGACCGCTTGAGTTTGAGTGTCAGTGAAGCGACGGCCAAAGTGCGTGAAGGCGTCAACCTCGCCGCTGCGCTGCGCGTGGAGAACGTATTCCCTCCGGTGTTGATTCACCTGATCGCCAGCGGCGAAAAAACCGGGTCGCTGCCACCCATGCTAGAGCGCGCGGCGCAAACCCTGTCGCGCGATATCGAGCGGCGGGCAATGGGCATGACCGCGTTGCTGGAACCGCTGATGATTGTGGTGATGGGCGGGGTGGTGCTGGTGATTGTGATGGCGGTGTTGTTGCCGATCATTGAGATCAATCAACTGGTCCAGTAGCAGGTTTTGATGGTGTCTGACCTGGCCTCATCGCTGGCAAGCCAGC
>NZ_RWIL01000065.1:0-2855 GCF_009764635.1 Pseudomonas sp. PB103
ACGCTGCGATCTTTTGATCTTGAAAATCAGGATCAAAAGATCGCAGCGTGCCGCAGCTCCTACAAGGGTTGGCGTTCTATTTATTGCCGGGAATCAGGGACGGTCATGAGTAAAAAGTTGTTGGACGAGACAAGCAAATTTCTCAGCTTCGTGTTGCGTCACGAACCTCAGGCAATCGGCTTGGCGCTTAATGCTGAGGGCTGGGCGAGCATCGACGCTCTGATCAGCGGGGCTGCGGGTGACGGCAGGCAGTTGAGTCACGAGCTGATTGAAAACGTCGTGGCCAGCAGTGACAAGAAGCGTTTTGCGATTTCTGCAGACGGCCACTCTATCCGCGCGGTTCAGGGGCACTCGACGAAAAGCGTTGATCTGCAATTCGAGCAGAAACAGCCACCTCAAACGCTGTATCACGGCACTGCGACGCGTTTTCTCGACTCGATCCACGAACAGGGGCTGATTCCCGGGCAACGCCATCACGTGCACTTGTCCGAGGAGATCGCCACCGCCTCGGCCGTGGGTCAACGCTACGGAACGTTAGTCGTTCTGCAGGTTGCGGCGCAGCAGATGGAGGAGCAGGGCTTCAAGTTCTATCAGGCCGAAAATGGCGTCTGGCTGACTGAGCAGGTGCCCGCTCGATTTCTTTCGCCCGTGTGATTTTTCGGGCACTCAAAACAACTGTAGGAACTGCGCCACGCTGCGATCTTTTGATCTTGAAAATCAGGATCAAAAGATCGCAGCGTGCCGCAGCTCCTACCTGTTTCGCTTGGGTGCAGCCCCGAAAACTACTGTAGGAGCAAAGCTTGCTCGCGATGGCGGCGTGTCAGTCAACGTTGATGTTGAATGAACGGGCGCCTTCGCGAGCAAGCTCGGCTCCTACAGGGGGTATTGCGTTGGCTCAGGACTGTTTTTCGAACTTCAGGTCCCAGACGCCGTGGCCAAGACGTTCGCCGCGGCGTTCGAACTTGGTGATCGGGCGTTCGGCAGGGCGGGGTACGCACTTGCCGTCTTCGGCGAGGTTGCGGTAGCCCGGCGCGACGTTCATCACTTCCAGCATGTATTCAGCGTACGGTTCCCAGTCGGTGGCCATGTGCAGAATGCCGCCGACTTTCAACTTGCTGCGCACCAGTTCAGCGAACGACGCCTGAACGATCCGACGCTTGTGGTGACGGCTCTTGTGCCACGGGTCCGGGAAAAACAGCATCAGGCGATCGAGGCTGTTATCGGCGATGCAACGGTTGAGCACTTCGATCGCGTCGCAATCGTAGACCCGCAGGTTGGTCAGGCCCTGCGTCAGCACGCCATTGAGCAGCGCGCCGACACCCGGACGGTGAACCTCAACGCCGATGAAATCCTGATCCGGTGCCGCCGCGGCCATTTCCAGCAGCGAGTGGCCCATGCCGAAACCGATCTCCAGCGAGCGCGGTGCCGAACGGCCGAACACTTGATCGTAATCCACCGGCGCGTCGGCCAGCGGTAGCACGAACAGCGGCGTGCCTTGATCCAGACCTTTTTGCTGGCCTTCGGTCATGCGCCCGGCACGCATCACGAAACTCTTGATGCGGCGGTGTTGGCGCTCGTCGCCTTCTTCCGGCTGGATAGGCGTGTCGTTCGATTCAGTCATCAATGGCTCTTACTTGATCAGACCATCCAGCGGCGAAGAGGCGCTGGCATAGAGTTTTTTCGGCATACGGCCAGCGAGGTAGGCCAGACGGCCTGCAACGATGGCGTGTTTCATGGCTTCAGCCATCATCACCGGCTGCTGGGCGTGGGCGATGGCCGAGTTCATCAGCACCGCATCGCAACCCAGTTCCATGGCGATGGTTGCGTCGGACGCAGTGCCGACACCGGCATCGACCAGCACAGGGATCTTGGCTTCTTCGAGGATGATCTGCAGGTTGTACGGGTTGCAGATCCCCAGACCGGAACCGATCAGACCGGCCAGCGGCATCACCGCGATGCAGCCGATTTCTGCCAGTTGACGGGCGATGATCGGGTCATCGCTGGTGTACACCATCACGTCGAAACCTTCCTTGACCAGCGTTTCGGCAGCCTTGAGGGTTTCGATGACGTTAGGGAACAGGGTCTTCTGGTCAGCCAGTACTTCCAGCTTCACCAGGTTATGGCCGTCGAGCAGCTCACGGGCCAGGCGGCAGGTGCGCACGGCTTCGATGGCGTCGTAGCAACCGGCGGTGTTCGGCAGGAAGGTGTAGCGCTCCGGCGACAGCACGTCGAGCAGGTTCGGCTCGCCTTCGATCTGACCGAGGTTGGTGCGGCGCACGGCGAAGGTGACGATCTCGGCACCCGAGGCTTCGATGGCCTGGCGGGTTTCTTCCATGTCACGGTACTTGCCGGTACCAACCAGCAAACGCGACTGGTAAGTACGACCGGCCAGCACAAAAGGCTTGTCGCTACGAACGATGCTCATGGGGAATCCTCTTTAGGAGTGAGGGTCTTGCAGAATTCTGTGCCCTTGCGGGCCGCCCGCTTAGCCGCCGCCGATGGCGTGCACGACTTCGACGTTGTCGCCGTCATTGAGCGTGGTGTCGGCATGCAGGCTGCGCGGGACGATATCCAGATTGAGTTCAACTGCTACCCGGCGTCCGGTCAGTTCCAGGCGGGTGATCAGGGCCGCAACGGTTTCACCGTCGGGCAGTTCAAGGGATTCGCCGTTCAACTGAATGCGCATGCGCAACGCCGCCATCATTTTTAGGGGCTGGCATTCTAGCCCGATCAGACAGGGTGACCCAAGCCATTCGTCTTGAAACCCGCTGCCCCGCTGAAATGCCCAGGCCCGTGTAGGAGCTGCCGCAGGCTGCGATCTTTTGATGTTGTTTTTCAAGATCAAAAGATCGCAG
>NZ_RWIL01000066.1:0-3555 GCF_009764635.1 Pseudomonas sp. PB103
CCTGCGGCAGCTCCTACATGGAATCACCTGTAGGAGCTGCCGCAGGCTGCGATCTTTTGACGTTGCTTCAGTCCTGACCTTTGGCCTGCTGCTCCAGATGCACTTGCAAATCCGGATCAATCTGCAACGCCGCCGCCAGTTCATCGAGATAACTGCGTTCGGCGCCCTGCTGATCGTTCACCAGAATCACGCTGACCAGATACATCTCGGCGGCCACAGCAGGGTCGTCGTTGGCTGCTCGGGCGACTTCGTTCGCATCCAGCGGTTTGGCGACTTCGGTTTCAAACCACTGCTGCAATTGTGGATCGTCGGTGTGTTTGCTGATTTCAACGTTGATCATCTGCTGTTCCCGGTCATCGATCTCACCGTCAGCCTTGGCTGCCGCAATCAGCGCGCGCAGCACCGCATGGCTGTGTTCTTCCACCTCGGGGCCTGCAAGCAGATTGGCGGTTTGCGGGATCTGTTGCGGCGCCGCGCTGGCCTGGCTGCGTTGCCAGGCTTGATAAGCCTGATAAGCCATCATCCCCAGCGACGCGAGTGCCGCGTAATTGCTGCCGCCGGAACGGCTTTGCGTACCGCCCCCACCGCCACCACCGCCCAACGCCCCACCCAATGCGCCGCCCAGGCCACCGCCGGCCCCGCCGCCAAGCAACCCACCGAGCAAACCACCCAGGCCGCCAAGCCCACCAGCAGAGCCCGCGCCACTGGCAGCACCGGAACCGCCGCCGAGCAGGCCACCGAGCAAACCGCCGAGCCCGCCCAGCCCTGCGCCCGCTTGAGCGTTACCTTGTTGTCCAGCCGAGGCCTGGCCTCGCAGCAGTTGTTCGAGCAAATCGCTGGTGTTCATGACGTCATCCTCAGGCATTGGCAGTGACTGCGTCAGGCAACTCTAGACCTCTGCGGCCATAGCGCCAGCACCGTTTGGCCGACACTCAAGGCCTGGGCGGGTTTGCCCCGGGAATTTTTCCAGCCGCCAGCTAAGATTCAAGGGTGGTGAACCTTATCCCGGCCAGACCGGTCGATAGCTGCAACCCCGACCCGGTTTGCCGGCGCCCTTTGCCCAAGGGTGATAACCGGCTTGCTTCACTTTCTGGAGAACGCCCCCGTGATATCGACCGTACACATCGCCAGGCTCAAAGCATGGGGCGCCCATGGTTTTACCGCGACTGGCGTGGTCACAGCTTTCCTGGCCACCCTCGCCCTGCTGGAAAACCAACCGACCCATTGCCTGATGTGGCTGGGCGTGGCGCTGATCGTCGACGGCCTCGATGGTGCGCTGGCGCGCAAGGTCAATGTGCAATCGGTGCTGCCGAGCTTCGACGGTTCGATCCTCGATCTGGTGATCGATTACCTGACCTATGTGTTCATTCCGGCGCTGTTTATCTATCGCTACATTCCATTGCCTGACTACACCCTGCTGCTGACGGTGTCGCTGATTCTGGTGTCGTCGCTGTTCTGTTTCTGCAACGTCAATATGAAGAGCAAGGACAATTACTTTGTCGGCTTTCCGGCGGCGTGGAATGTGGTTGCGCTGTGCCTGTACATCATCGGCCCGGGACCATGGATTACCTTCCTGACGGTGATCGGCCTGGCGCTGTTGACGGTCACGCAGATGAAGTTCCTGCACCCGTTCCGCGTGCGCCGGTTCATGCCGATCAATATTGCGGTGACGGCGATCTGGCTGCTGTGCAGCTTGTCGCTGGTGCTCAATCACCCGGTGATCAACCCGCTGGTGATGGGCTTGTGGTTATTGATGTCGGCGTACTTTCTGGGCATCTGCATCTGGCGCACGGCACTGGAGTGGTTTGATCGGCCGCATCTGAAATAAGCCCCTCGAACTCAATACAAAACCTGTGGGAGCTGGCTTGCCAGCGATGGCGGTACACCCGTCGGCAAATAAGTCGACTGAATGTCCGTCATCGCTGGCAAGCCAGCTCCCACAGGGATTTCATTGATCCGGGGAGCGGCTTCAACGTTTGTTGATGACCACTTCCAGGTATTCGCTCGGCACCACCAGCGAACCCTCCCCCGCCCGGTTCGAGCGATTGAGCAACTCCGCCAGATCACTTTCCAGCGCCTGACCGCTCTCCGGCGGCAACGCTGCAAACGCTTTGTGCACCGGCCCGTACCAATGCCGGAAGATGTCGATGAAGTGCGCCGCCGAGCGATAACGGAAGTTGAATTCCCGCCGGCTGACCCGCACCAGAAATTCGCGATCATCGAAGTGCTTGTGCAGCCACGCGTCCGAGCCCCAGTTCGACGGTGGTTGCGCACCTGCCGGGGGCGGCAGATGGCGGCCGAGGATTTTGAACATCTGCCCGACGAAGCCTTCCGGCGTCCAATTGGCCAGACCAATCCGCCCGCCACGGCGACAGACCCTGCCCAACTCGGCGGCAGCCTTGTCCTGATCCGGGGCGAACATCACGCCGAAGGTCGAGAGCACCGCGTCGTAACTGTCATCTGCGAACGGCAGCGCCTCGGCGTCGGCGACTTGAAACGTCACGTCCAGATGCTCGGCCCGCGCTCGGTCCTGTCCGCGTTCCAACAGCGCCGCGACGTAATCGGTCGATGTGACCAGACACCCGCGCCGCGCCGCCGCCAGCGTCGCATTGCCGTTGCCGGCGGCGACGTCCAGCACCTGCTCATCGCAACGCAGATCACAGGCTTCGGCGAGGTTTTCGCCGACGATTTGCAAGGTGGTGCCGATCACGGCGTAGTCACCACTGGCCCAGGCGACTTTCTGGCGTTCCTTCAAGGCAGTCAGATCAATCGGGGTACTCATGAAGTCGAGCTCCGCTGCGTTCTTGTCATGGGTCACAGGGCTGTTCATGACCCTGCTCGGCCACTATCGCGCCGAGTCGTGCCGGCGTCCCTGTCAATCGTCCGGCAACCCTGTAAAACCGCGGCTTTGCCGATGAGTGGCGAGAATTTGTAAAGGCGCTGCAACACCTCCGGGATTGCCAGTGCCGACGGATTGGTTTCTGATGCACGCTCGCCTCTGCAACGGACTCACCTGATGTCACTGCACCTCGATTGGCTGGCTCATCACTTGCACCACAGCGACCGCTACGCCGAATGGATTCACCAACAGTTTCACTACGAATACGCCCACCAACCGTTAGCCGAATGGCAGCGCGAATTTGCCGAAGGGCAAAGCAACGGCGATTGGTCGTGCCTGATTGCCATGGACGGTGAACAGTTGGTCGGAGGCGCCGCGCTGGCCCGCGATGACTTGGCGCATCGGCCCGATCTGGGGCCGTGGCTGGCCTGCGTGTTCGTCGACCCCGAAGCGCGCGGCCAGGGTTTGGCGGAGCAACTGATTGAGGGAATTTGTCGGGAGGCGAAAGATCGTGGGATCGCGCGTCTGTACCTGCACACTCAGAACAAGCAGGACTACTACGCCAAGCGTGGCTGGCAGGTTCTGGAGCGGTTTCGCGCCTGGGACAACGAACAATGGCTGATGGTGCGCAACCTCTGAACCCGACACATTCCCCTGTAGGAGCTGCGGCACGCTGCGATCTTTTGATCTTGGTTTGAAGATCAAAAGATCGCAGC
>NZ_RWIL01000067.1:0-6425 GCF_009764635.1 Pseudomonas sp. PB103
ACTTTCGCAATCGATGCGACCCGACGGATCGACCTGATTGAGCAATTGCCCGCGCAGGTTCATCAATGCGTTGGCCGAGCCGTCGGCATACACGAAGGTCTCGACGTTCGGCTGCTGGTTTTCTTCCAGCGCCACAACGCGCATCAGCTTGTCGTAACGGGTGCGCCAGACGTTACCGTGTCCATCACGGCGCTCCAGTGTTTCGCCTGCCAGGCCCGGCAAGTACACCCGAGGGCCGGCATCGACGCTTGCGGATTTCAGTACGGCAGCGTTCAGGCCGTAAACGCTGGTTTGGTTGGGCGTCAGCAGTCGCGGGTCGCGCTGCGCTGTCAGGCGCCCGGCAACGTCGTGTTGCTGGCGGGTGATCAATGACTGCATTTCGCTGCCCGCGACATTGCGCAGGTATTCGATTTGCCTGATGGGCAACCCGCGTGGATCAGTGGCGAGTACCGATGGCGTAAGCCTGTGCATGTTGACGTTCATGCATTGGTTTTTTTCTTGACAGGTCTGGGGGGCTTTCCAGCAGGCACGTCAGGTTTTTTTGTTGGTGTGAGAGCATTTTTCGCCGGGCTGTCGTCAGTGTCGTTGTAGTCGTAATCGCATTTGAACCAGGGGTGAAAAATGCTGAAGGCCAAATAACCATGGGCATTGATGGTCTTGATCTGCCTTCCCTGCGTGTCATAAAACAGCCGGTCGTGATAGCCATGTTCGCGCAGCGAACGGTCATTGATGCAGCGGTGGCTGTTGAGAAAGTACGGACGATAAACCCGGATCGACTCCCCCTTGTGGTTGTACTCGACCCGTGCGCTGACGCGCCAGCGTGGCTCGGCCGGCGCTTCTTTCGGTGCGCCTGCATCATCAAGCATCAGCGTGTCTTCGGCAGTGGCGACGTAAGCCAGCCCCGGATCGACCAATTGTTTGCTTTGCAACTCGCGGCCGAAACCGTCGATGTAACGGATGCTGATCTGAATCAGTTGCAACGGATCATCGTGATACCGATCGGCTGCCAGGTTGACGCTGTGCACCGGTTGGCGTGCGGTTGAAGCGAACAGGTCGAGCAGCGTCTGCTCGCTGGCGCTACGCCTTTTGAGCCCGGTCAACCAGCGCAGGGCTGTGGCACGAACACGCCCGTTGGGTAGCATCAGGCCTTTGGCGATCCATTCCTGCTTTTCGAGTTGCAGCGTCCCGGGGGGCAGCAACGGCATCCAGCTGAACAGTTCTGTACGCACCACGCTGGCAGCTGAAGCGATAACTTCATGAGGGTTGGCGAGAGCGTACGCGGGGCTCAGATCGAGTTGTGGTGGATAGACCGCCAATTCTTTGAAGCCGGCCGGCTGGCCGTTTTCGGTGCCATGAACACTGTGCACCATCGGCTGGCCACCCGGTTCGTAGAGCACTTCGTTGATGTTCTCGTTGGCGTCCTTGCTGCGCAAAGGCAGCAAGGTGTGATAGTCGTGCTGCACTTCAGTCTTGCAGCCGTCCGGCAAGATGATTGCGCTGATCAGCAAGTGCAACGCGTCGTGGATGATCTGCGTTACGCCGTGGCTGGAAGTCTGTTGCACCGCACTGACCTGATAAAAATCGGCAGCGCCTGCGTAACTGAAAAACCCGCTGTGGGCCGACCAGAGGTTTTCCCTCGCGTCTTCAGCCGCATCGACGGGGAAGAACAGCGCCATGGGTCGATAGCCGATCTGCCTGAGCTCGGCACGAATATCCAGCGCGAGACCGTCGTAGGCCGTCAGGGCTTTTTCGTCAAATACGGCACTCTCTACCGGTCCCGGCAACGGCGGGTAAAGGATGTTGCCGTCGGTGTCTTGCTGATAGGTGTGCCTGGTGAGGGAGGTCAGCTCGCGCAGGTCGTTCCAGTCGTCGCTGTCCTGATACTGGGTAAAGTTTTCGAAACTGATGATTGCCGGCGTCAGGCCCAGCGGCAATGCGCCTTTTTTCAGCACAAACGCATTGCTGCGTTGGCGTGAAGGCAGCCCGAGATGCCAGTGGGGGGCGTCGGTCAGATGAATGAAGTCTGCACGTGTTTCGCTCAGATAAAACCAGCGTTGGTGTTCATCGTGGCTGTCGAGCCAGGCACGTCGCTGATCCTCTTCTTCGAACGGCGGTTCGTCGGAGTCCGTGCGACGACGTGCGCAGTCTACGGTGATGCCATGAACAAGCATGCCATACGGGTCCCATGCCAGATTGACCGCATGCCGACTGCGCGGGTCGTCCATGAAGCGCTCGTATTCGAAGCTGCGCGATTCCAGTTCCTGTACCAACAGGCTGGAGGGGTGGTCATGGGTCTGGCGGACCCGATAGCGAACCTCGGTTAGCGAAAACAGTGGGGCCGGCGCGGGATCGTCTGCTTGACTCATCTCGGTGCGCAGCAGTCGGCCACTGAGCGCGTAGGCGGCTTCACGTGCTTCGGCGCAATCAGCCTTGCCTGCGTGAACGGGTCTCAAGGGGTTGTTCAACCCTGAGTACAGGGTGAGGCCCAGCGGTGTGTATTCAGTGTCGCGCTGGCAGGTGTCGAGCAAAACCTGATCGACACTTCGACCGGTATGAAACCAGCGCTTGCTCTTCATCGGCGCCGTGTGGCCGCTCAGGAGTTTGCCGGGCTCCTGTTCGCTATCGGTCTGATAAACCCGGGCAAAACCGCAGAACTCACGTGCCACACGGTCGTAATAACCTTCGAAGTATTCCCAGAACTGCATCAGGTAATTGCCGGTGATCTCATCGTCCTGGCGTAACCAGGCGAGCACTTGCTGGGGAAACGGCAGGTGGCAGACGGGGTCTTTTCCGGCAGACAACAGCTGCTGTTTTTCATCCAGCCAGCGTTGCGCGCTGCTGACATGGCCGAGTGTGGCGCTGTATCCCATGTTGTTGTTGCAACCTTCAAGCAGGTAAGGCCGTTCGCTTGCGAAGTGATACACCCAGTGCTGTGGTTGCATGTGCGGCACGGTCAATAGCAGGCTGGCGCAACCGATGCCTTGAAGGTCGGCGAAAGTCACCTGGCAAAGATTGTCGTAGCGAACGCCCGCAGGCCATGGCACCCGCACCGGCGTGGCGGCCAGACCATTGCCGCCGTGGTTGAACCATATCTCGAAGTGATCGGATTTCAGATAGATCACGGCGGGCGCGCCTGAGCCGTCGAGATCGGAGACGCGCATTTGCTCGGTGTTGAAATTATCGTAGCTGTAAGGCAAGTCCCCCAGCTTGAACCCTTCACCAAACCGGCCATGACCCAGGTTGGCCCAGCACTCCACCTGATCGTGGCGGATCCGGCACAGCCCGCTCAGATCGCTGGCGTGCAGATTGCCGAGAAACACCTGCTCCGTTGGGGCAGGACCGAATACTGGCAGTCTGTCGGTGGTGTGCGGTTCCTCGTGGCCGCGCGCGAAACCGGATTCCCGCAGGTTGGCATACACCCGTACGTTGTTCGGACCGATCATGGCGACGGAATCCAGACCGTCGCCACTGAAGTCGCCCAATTGGCTCGACAGATGAAAAAACTCAAGCGGAAATCCGTTGAACGGTTTGAATAATGACCAGCTACGATCCGGATTAAGCGTGTAATAGCCACTGATTCCGGGTTGCGCGACAACCCAGTTCAGGCAGCCGTCGCCCGTCAGGTCAGTGAGGATCTGCACCAGCGGTTTGCTGAGGTCGGCATTGGGCAGCAGCGGCAGCAAGGTCCACGGACCGTAAACGATCTGAGCAGTACCGGGCTCGCCTCGCAGGGGTTCGCGGTAGTACCAGGCATTCTCGTACTGGCACAGGAAACCGGGCAAACCTTCGCCGTAAAGGTCGACGCAATAGTAGGGCGCGCGGTCGTTGAGGCCGGGCATGTGCTCGAATGGCAAGAAAGGTTGTGGCGCGGTGTCGAGCACGAAGTCCTTGTAATAGTACTCAATGGGCGGTGAATGCTTGACCCGCCCAGTGGCGTCGTAACTCATGTAATGGGCGGCTTTGAGCTGGGAGTAGCGCATCTGCGTGGTCTGATATTCCAGCAGCAGACGATTGACCAGGACCTTTTCCGCTCCGATGTTGTTGTACATCAGAAATTGCCGGCACAGACGTCGCGTGCCCAACTCGAAGCCGTAACGGTGCAGGCGGGAAGGATCGTCGCGGATCGGCCAAAGGTCTTCCGCTGCGGTAAATGGCGGCACTGCGTCCAAGGCCTGTGTGCGCTCGCCATAATCGACTATCGCCCGGAAATACCAGCGCCTATCCTGCGCCGCCGGGTCTTTCAGGCAAAACAACTCGGCACTGGCGGTTTCATTGCCGTAGCAGATCTGCCGCAGATAACGCTGCGCGCGATAGTCAAAACGCGGGTCTGCGGGGCTGGTGTCGGCCTTGTACTCGAAGAAAACATGCTCACCGACGGCGTTCATGATTTCTACCAACAGCCATACGACGATGTGCTCCGGTTGATCCGGGTCGTAGAGGCAGGACGCGGTGCTGTTGCCGTAGCACGATTGGCTGCCGTCGGCGCCATGGACGATCCAGAATTCGCCACCACCGGCGGTGGGCGTCCACAATTCATAACGGCTGAAGGTGCTTTCCACTCTTGGCAGATAGCGCGCCACCGCGAACGTCTGCGCGCTGCGGCCTTTGCCACGGGTGCGCCTGTGGGTCTTGAGCTTGCCGCGTACGGTCAACTCGGGCCGCAGTTCAGTGCCATCGGCCAGCATGACATCGGTGGCCAGGTATTTCGGTACACCGGTACTGGTTTTGCGTCGGATCGCCGGTTCGGACAGACTCCAGCCGAGGCCGCACTTGCCATTGCCCGCGTTACCGTCGTAGGCAAGCATCGTGTCGGGAACCAGTGAGCGTGCGGACAGAAAAGGCAACGCCAGCTCATAAGAGCGTTGCCCCGTCGCACCGATATCCCCCCAACTGCGGCCATGGGTAGCAATGGACGCGGTTTTGGCGATGGAGGGCGGCGTAACGAGCGCATCGGCATCTGTAGTCATGGCAGGTAACCTGTGAACAGGGCAGAGAAAGTGCCGAACGCCAAGCTAACAAAGCGCCTGTCACGTGACACCTGTCAGATCTGACAGGTGTGAGGGGCTGGCTTTTGTAGCAGACGAAAAAAAGCCCGGCAGGTCATCGCTGATTCCCGGGCTTTCTGTGAGTTGACGGCAGTTTTCTCGGCGAAAAAATTCACTCGCTTCATGCCGCCGCTTTACGCTGAGCGACGTGTGATCTAACCGCATGACCGAGATCTTCCAATCCCGCGTTGACTTCGAAGGTTCTATGCCACAGGCCTTGAATTTGCGCATCGTTGCCAGTGCTTGCAGGCAGCGCATTCTGAAATTCCACAATATTGATCATGCCTGCCTGGATCTCTTCGGCGAGATCTTCAATATTAGTGGCAAAGGTTGCCATTTTTTCCAGTGACTTCATTTGGAGTGCACCGAGGGCCTCACTGATGACTTCCGGCAAGGCGAGCAAGAAGCCCACGCCCGCGCTCATTGCACCGATTGCTTCGGAAGGAACACCCGTTATCGTCGCTTTCATCAGTTCGCTTGCACCTTTATCCGTCACTTCTTTGCCAAGCTTCAACTGTCCTTTTTGCGATTTTGGATTCATGTTCTGGTACTTGGCCAGCAGGTACTGATCTGGATTCATCAGTTTGTGTTCGGCTTTACGGATGATTTTTTCGGCTGACAGCTTGGACGTTTTCAGATTGACCGATGCACTGCCACCGGTTTTTTCCGCCATGTAATCCACGCCGACGCTGACGCCAATTTTTGCCGCGTATCCCATGCCCACGCCTATTGCGTTGCCCACACCGGGAGCGGCAAGTCCCAGCGCCTGTGTACCAACGCCAACGGCTATCCCGGCGCCATAACTGACCCCCTTGCCGAGGAGTAACACCAGCGTTCTGCGCAAGGTCGCAATTGCAACATCGCCATCTGATCCCATCCGCTCAAGCTGGCCGGAAGCATCACGCATGCGCAGTTTGGTCAGGCCCAGAATTTCATCCTGACGCCTCAAATGATGTTCCAACTGCAGTCTGAGGCGGCGTGTCGCATTTTGCTGGCTGCGTATGGACTGTCGCTCGCTGCCACGCTGAAAAAACCGAGCTTCGCTGGCTTTCCAATCAGCCGCGGTCGGCAACTGAAAACCTTCTCCTGCCAGGCCTGTGGCATCGCTGAAACCGATCGGGTTGTTACCGACAAACGCATACAGATTCAGCCCATCCACATCCCCTGCCGGATCGGCACTGACCCACCGCTGCAGCCACGGCGCGTAGTAGCGCGCCCCGTAGTAATAGAGGCCACTGACGTCCATCTCTTTGCCGGAGTAACGGATGAACTTGTACGCCACTTCGATCAGCGAACGTGCCGCCATCCAGGCAGTGGCGCCGAACGGGTAGTAACCCTCATGACTGATCATCCGGCCCTGCTGGTCAAGCTCCATCGTGC
>NZ_RWIL01000068.1:0-95751 GCF_009764635.1 Pseudomonas sp. PB103
ACTTTCGCAATCGATGCGACCCGACGGATCGACCTGATTGAGCAATTGCCCGCGCAGGTTCATCAATGCGTTGGCCGAGCCGTCGGCATACACGAAGGTCTCGACGTTCGGCTGCTGGTTTTCTTCCCGCGCCACAACGCGCAATAGTTGATCGTAACGGGTGCGCCAGACGTTACCGCGTTCGTCATGATGCTCCAGTATTTCCCCGGCCAGCCCTGGCAGGCTCAAACGCCAGCCAGCATCGACACTGCTGATCTTCAATGCCGCACCGTTCAGCCCATATACGGTGCAGAGGTTCGGTTCGGAAAGCCGCGAGTCCCATTGCCGGGTTACGCGCCCGGCTCCGTCGAACGCTTGTCGGCTCAGCAATGCAATGGCCGGTTCACTGGCGATCACGCGCAAATAGGCGACCTGACGAATCGGTAAGCCTCGACCGTCGTTTGCCGTGACGGAGGGGGTGCCTTGGTGAGCTTCACGGTTCATCAGTGCGGGGGCCGCGAATAGGGTTTTGCCGTAAATGGGTTGTCTGCCCCGTTGGCGAATTCAGTGCTCGTCAGCGTCCCGGACATGCCTCGGGTGATTTCGTTGGTCATGGTTCCATCCGGTGTGCGAAGTCGCAGATGGAGCAACGCTAGCAGGCCACATCGTCCAGGTAACCTGTCAGGTCTGACAGGTCAGGCGATTCTTTTAGTTCGAAAAAACCATGCTGTGGATTTTTCATAACCATTAGCCAATCGATAAAAAAGGCCGGGCTCTCTTTCGAGAGGCCGGCCTTATTCGCAGCGTAAGCGCTTACTGCACTTCGACCGCCAGGCTTTCGCTGATCTTCTGTTGCCAGATCGCAGGACCGGTGATGTGTACAGATTCACCTTTGCTGTCTACCGCTACGGTGACCGGCATGTCCTTGACCTCGAACTCGTAGATCGCTTCCATGCCCAGTTCGGCGAACGCCAGCACTTTCGACTTCTTGATCGCCTGAGCCACCAGGTAAGCAGCGCCGCCGACAGCCATCAGGTACACGGCTTTGTTGTCCTTGATCGCTTCGATCGCGGTCGGGCCGCGCTCGGACTTGCCGATCATGCCCAGCAGACCGGTTTGCTCAAGGATCTGACGAGTGAACTTGTCCATCCGCGTTGCGGTGGTCGGGCCAGCCGGGCCAACCACTTCGTCACCGACCGGGTCAACCGGGCCGACGTAGTAGATGAAGCGACCTTTGAGGTCGACCGGCAGGGTTTCACCCTTGTTGAGCATCTCGACCATGCGCTTGTGCGCCGCATCGCGACCGGTGAGCATCTTGCCGTTGAGCAGGACGGTTTCGCCCGGCTTCCAGCTCTGCACGTCTTCCGGGGTCAGGGTGTCGAGGTTGACGCGACGGGCCGACGGGCCGGCTTCCCAGACGATTTCCGGGTAGGCGTCCAGCGGTGGCGCTTCCAGCGAGGCCGGACCTGTACCGTCGAGCACGAAGTGCGCGTGACGGGTGGCGGCGCAGTTCGGGATCATGCACACCGGCAGCGAGGCTGCGTGAGTCGGGTAGTCCATGATCTTCACGTCGAGCACGGTGGTCAGGCCACCGAGGCCTTGGGCGCCGATGCCCAACTGGTTGACCTTCTCGAACAGCTCCAGACGCATTTCTTCGATGCGGTTCTGTGGGCCACGGGCTTTCAGCTCGTGGATGTCGATGGATTCCATCAACACTTCCTTGGCCATCACCGCAGCTTTCTCGGCAGTGCCGCCGATGCCGATGCCCAGCATGCCCGGTGGGCACCAGCCGGCGCCCATGGTCGGAACGGTCTTGAGTACCCAGTCAACGATCGAGTCGGACGGGTTGAGCATGGCCATTTTCGACTTGTTCTCGGAACCGCCGCCCTTCGCCGCTACGTCCACTTCCACGGTGTTGCCCGGGACGATGGAGTAGTGAATCACGGCAGGGGTGTTGTCCTTGGTGTTTTTCCGAGCGCCCGCCGGGTCGGCGAGGATCGAGGCACGCAGGACGTTTTCCGGCAGGTTGTAGGCGCGACGCACGCCTTCGTTGATCATGTCGTCCAGGCCCATGGTGGCGCCATCCCAACGCACGTCCATGCCGACGCGCACGAACACGGTAACAATACCGGTGTCCTGGCAGATCGGGCGGTGGCCGGTGGCGCACATGCGCGAGTTGATCAGGATCTGTGCCATCGAGTCACGCGCCGCTGGCGATTCTTCGCGCAGGTAGGCTTCGTGCATCGCCTGGATGAAATCCACGGGGTGGTAATAGGAAATGAACTGCAGGGCGTCGGCAACGCTCTGAATCAGGTCGTCTTGCTTGATCACGGTCATGAGTCGCGCTCCTCTAAAAGACGGGAACATTCTATGGGGCAGCTACAAGCTTCAAGCTATCAGCGGCAAGTTGGAGCAGTACGCGGACTGCTTGAGCTTGCGGCCTGGAGCTTGCAACTTGAAGCTGGCCCTTGGGGCCGGGCACGCCGGGGCTGCTGGCGCGACGCTAAAAAGGCGCGGCAGTATACCGCGCCTCGGTGGGGCATACACGCGCCGGCAGTCATTCGTTGGTCGCATGGGTGGGCGAATATCGGACAGCGGGTTTGCACTTCAAGATTCACCCCCTCACCCCAGCCCTCTCCCCCAGGGAGGCGAGGGGGAAAGGGAGCCGATGTTGATGCTGTTCAGATCTGAGTTCAGCTCGGTATTTCAGGTCGGCGTATCTCGAACAAACAACAGGGTCAGTCCCCTCTCCCTCTGGGAGAGGGCTAGGGTGAGGGAGCTTGTGGCGATATGCGCAGGCCACACTTTTGACGTCAATTTTCGGGCCTGAAAATCGGTGGTCATTTATCGACTGGGCCTCTAAAGTGGCAGCCGGTCTGTAGAGTAGGACACTCGGTCAGCCTCCTATCGCACGGTGAGTCAACGATTGACCCATAACGCCATTCAACGTCTTTTACTGAAACGTTTTGCCCTCGCTGCAGCCACCTATGGATTGGCGTTGCTGCTGCTGTGGCTGGCGTTTTTTACCGGGCATTACGACCAGACCCTGAGTTCTGTGGCCATCGGCAGCGCGCTGGTGGTGATCAGTCAGGCGACCCTGTTCGGGCTGTTCTGGAGCGGGCGCAACCAGCGCTTTGCCGACCCCAGCCTGACCGAAGTGCAAGTGCTGCTCGGGCTTGGCTGGCAGACCTGGCTGATCGCCCATCTGGACGAGGCGCGCGGCGCCTTTCTGGTGTTTTATGTGCTCATCCTGCTGTTTGGCCTGTTCCATCTCAGTCGACGCGCGTTCATTCGCTGCGCGCTGATGGTGTTCTTCAGTTTCTCCGCGATCACGTTGTGGGACGCCTACTACTTCCTCTTGCCCGAGCCTGCGCTGGCGGCATTGCAGGTGTGCATTCTGGCGATGGTGCTGGCGTGGCTGGTGCTTTACGCACGTTTCGTGCAGATATCGCGGCAGCGCATGCGCCAGCGCCGGTTTGCCTTGCAGGCGCATCAGGACACTTTGCGCGGGATGATGCGCCAGCTCGAAGACCTGGTGGCCACCGACGAACTGACCGGGCTGTTCAATCGCCGGCACTTTCTGCGCCTGGCCTCGCGTGAATTGAACGCGATGGACAGCGATGTGGCCCACGGTTTGGCGTTGATCGACCTCGACCACTTCAAACGCATCAACGACCTGCACGGCCATGCCGCCGGCGATCAGGTGTTGCAGGCCTTCGCCGGTGTCGCCCAGGCGTGTCTGCGCGACGGCGATGTGCTGGCGCGTTATGGTGGTGAAGAATTCGTGGTGTTGCTGCCCGATTGCGACGCCGAACGGCTGACCGCATGTTGTGAGCGCTTGCGCATTGCCTTCACTGATGTCGAATTGATCGGCCTGGATGTGCGCAATCTCAGCCTGTCGGCCGGCATGACCCTGTTGGAACTGGGCGATGATCTCGATGACGCCTTGCAACGCGCGGATCAGGCGCTCTACCGGGCCAAACGTGACGGCCGTAATCGTTGCGCGGCCGCGTGGGAGAACGTCGATGCCTGAACTTCGCGTCGGTGACCGGCACTGGTCGGTGGTGTCAGGCAGCAACTTGCTCGATGCCCTCAATCAAAACGGCGTGGCGGTGCCTTACAGTTGCCGCGCCGGCAGTTGTCATGCGTGTCTGGTGCAATGCGTGCAAGGTCTGCCGGCTGACAGTCGACCGGACGCCTTGAGCGCCGAGCAGCGTCAGCAGGGCTGGCGCCTGGCGTGTCAGTGCCAGGTGGTTGAAGACTTGCAGGTGCACACCTTCGACCCGTTTGCCGACGGTCGCCCGGCGGTGGTCGAAGCCCTGGACTGGCTCAGCGACAACGTCCTGCGCCTGCGCCTCGTCCCGCAACGGCCGTTGCGCTACAGCGCCGGGCAACATTTGGTGCTGTGGATTGATCACATCGCTCGGCCGTACTCGCTGGCGAGCCTGCCCGAAGAAGACCGCTTTCTTGAATTCCACCTTGATTGCAGCCAGCCCGGCGAGTTCAGCGATGCCGCGCGGCGCTTGCAGATCGGTGACCCGATCCGCCTCGGCGAACTGCGCGGCGGCGCCTTGCATTACGACCCGGACTGGCACGACCGGCCGCTGTGGCTGCTCGCCGCTGGCACCGGGTTGGGGCCGTTGTTCGGCGTGCTGCGCGAAGCCTTGCGCCAGGATCACCAAGGCGCGATCCGCATCATTCACCTGGCCCATGATGAGCGTGAACACTATCTGGCCAAACCCCTTGCCGCGCTGGCTGCGCAGCGAGAAAACCTCAGCGTCGAGCTATGGACGGCGGCCGAGTCAGCCGCCGCTTTGGCGCAACTGCGGCTTGTCTCCCGGCAAACCCTGGCCTTAGTCTGCGGTTCGACGGCCAGTGTCGATGCCTTCGCCAGGCGCCTGTATCTGGCCGGACTGCCGCGTAATCAGCTGCTGGCCGACGTATTCCTGTCCCGCGGTTGAGCGCTAATGCTTATCGGGTTTCATAGGTTCTTTGTGGCCAAGTCTTTATGGTCAGAGGATTTTTTGTGGCAAGGGGATTTATGTGGCAAGGGGATTTTGTGGCGAGGGGATTTATCCCCGTTTGAGTGCGCAGCGCTCGCAAGATTTTGGGGCCGCTGCGCAGCCCAGCGGGGATAAATCCCCTCGCCACAACAATCCCCTTGCCACAAAAGCCCCCCCTAGCCACAGAAGTCCCCTGGCCACAGAAGGCACTATCCCCATTTGACCTTCGCAAGCCCGACTATCGCCGAGAGACGCCATGACCGAAGCCATCCTGCTGGAACGCGAGCGCGGTTTGCTCACCCTGCGCCTCAATCGCCCCGACAAGAAAAACGCCCTGACCCGGGCGATGTACAGCCGTTTGGCTGAGGCGTTGAAGCAAGCCGACAGCGACCCCGAGATCAACGCCGTACTGATCACCGGCAGCGCCGAGTGTTTCACCGCCGGCAATGACATCGCCGACTTCATCCAGCAACCACCGAGCGATCTCGACAGCCCGGTATTCCACTTCATGCTCAATCTGCTTGAGTGCCGCAAACCGGTGGTTGCCGCCGTGGCGGGCGCCGCAGTGGGCATTGGCACCACGTTGTTGCTGCATTGCGATCTGGTCTACGTGGCCCGCGATGCACGGTTGCGTATGCCGTTCGTCAACCTTGGCCTGTGCCCGGAATTCGGCTCCAGCCTGATCCTCCCGCGCTTGCTCGGCCAGGCCAAAGCAGCGGAGTTGTTGTTGCTCGGTGAAGGCTTCAGCGGTGAACAGGCGGCGCAGTGGGGGATTGCCACCGAAGCGTTGGGCAGCGGCGCTGAGGCGTTGAGCAAGGCGCGGGAGATGGCGCTGCGTTTCGACGAACTGCCGAGCGAAGCGGTGCGTATCAGCAAGCAATTGATGAAGGCGCCGGATCGCGAGTTGATCCGCAGGGTGATCGAGGAGGAGGGTATGTTGTTCACCCAACGCCTGGCGTCGCCGGAAGCGTTGGCGGCGTTGAGCGGATTCATCAAACGGCATTGAAATTGTCGCTGACCTGACTGGCCTCATCGCTGGCAAGCCAGCTCCCACAGGTTTCTTTGTTGATCAAGTACAGTGTGTACAACTCAATCCCTGTGGGAGCTGGCTTGCCAGCGATGAGGCCCGAACAGGCACCACATCCTGTGGGAGCTGGTTTGCCAGCGATGAGGCCCGAACAGGCACCACATCTTCGGAACATCAGAAAACAAAAAGCCCCGGCACTCACATGCCGGGGCTTTTTTTTCGAACAACCGATCACTCAGACCTGCGGGTCGCCCACGTGCAGGATCTTCATGCCGTTGGTGCCGCCGGTGGTGTGGTAGCTGTCGCCCTTGGTCAGGATGACCCAGTCGCCTTTTTCCACAACGCCACGCTTGACCAGTTCGTCGATCGCCTTCTGGCTGACTTCGTGCGGTTCCAGCGAAGCCGGATCGAACGGTACGGTGTAGACGCCGCGGAACATCGCGGCACGCGCCTGAGTTTCGCGGTGCGGCGAGAACGCGTAGATCGGCACCGAAGAACGGATACGCGACATGATCAGCGGGGTGTAGCCACTTTCGGTCAGCGCGATGATCGCTTTAACGCCCGGGAAGTGGTTGGCGGTGTACATGGTCGCCAGCGCGATGCTTTCGTCGCAACGGGTGAATTCGGTGCCGATGCGGTGGCCCGAAGTCTTGCCAGTCGGGTGCTTTTCAGCGCCGACGCAGATGCGCGCCATCGCTTGAACAGCTTCCAGCGGGTACAGACCTGCTGCGGATTCAGCGGACAGCATCACGGCGTCGGTGTAGTCGAGCACGGCGTTGGCCACGTCGGACACTTCGGCGCGGGTCGGCATCGGGTTCTGGATCATCGACTCCATCATCTGGGTCGCGACGATCACAGCCTTGTTGTGGCGGCGTGCGTGCAGAATGATTTTCTTCTGAATGCCCACCAGCTCGGCGTCGCCGATTTCCACACCGAGGTCACCACGGGCAACCATCACCGCATCGGAAGCCTTGATCAGGCCGTCGAGGGTTTCGTCGTCGGCCACGGCTTCGGCGCGTTCGATCTTCGCCACCAGCCAGGCAGTACCGCCGGCTTCGTCGCGCAGTTGACGGGCGTATTCCATGTCGGCAGCGTCACGCGGGAAGGATACCGCGAGGTAATCGACTTCCATTTCAGCGGCGAGCTTGATGTCGGCCTTGTCTTTTTCAGTCAGGGCCGGCGCGGTCAGGCCGCCACCGCGACGGTTGATGCCTTTGTGGTCGGACAGCGGGCCGCCGATGGTCACGGTGCAATGCAATGCATCGTCAGTTTGGGTATCAACGCGCATCACCACACGGCCGTCGTCGAGCAGCAGCTCGTCGCCTACGCCGCAGTCCTTGACCAGATCCGGGTAGTCGATGCCGACCACTTGCTGGTTGCCTTCGGTCAACGGATGGCTGGTGGAGAAGGTGAACTTGTCACCGATCTTCAGCTCGATCTTCTTGTTGGCGAATTTGGCGATACGGATTTTCGGGCCTTGCAGGTCACCCAGCAGGGCGACGAAGCGACCGTGCTTGGCAGCCAGGTCACGCACCAGTTTCGCGCGAGCCTTGTGCTCGTCGGGGGTGCCGTGGGAGAAGTTCAGACGGGCAACGTCCAGGCCAGCCAGAATCAGCTGTTCGAGAACTTCCGGCGAGTTACTGGCCGGGCCAAGGGTAGCGACGATTTTGGTACGACGGACGGACATGCAAAGACTCCTGAGTTCAAGCGCAAGCGAAGGCTACTATGCTCTTGGGGTGTAGTCATTGTTCGAATGCACTACTTTTCGTGAAGGGCTTTGTTTATTACTTTCTTTATTGAACGCGACGAACGCGACAATCGGCACAAACCGTTCTGAAGATTTTCGGCGCAAGGTCGATACAGAGCACAAGACAGGAGAACCCCCCATGCGATTGTTGCCCATTGCCGCCCTTGCCCTCAGCGTCCTCGCCGTCACGGGCTGCACCCGTTGGTCGATGAACCACCATTTGAACAACGCCTACAGCGCCTATGATCGCGGCAATTGCGAGCAGGTCATGCTGGAGCTGTCCAAGGTCGAACGCGCCAGCCGTGCCCGCCCGTACGTGTGGCCGGAAGTGTCGATGATGCGCGGCCAGTGTCTGGAACGGCAGAAAATGTTTGTTGATGCTGCGCAGACCTATCAGTTCATCATGGCCTCGTACCCGAACAGCGAATACGCCTACCGCGCCCGCGCCCGTCTGGAAACCCTGCAGAGCCTGGGCCATTACCCAACGCGCAGTGCTGCAGCCGTGGTACGCCCGACGCGTTTCTGATGACAGTTGTCATACAAACGCTGGCCGTGTGTACAAGCTGAGCTATAGTCGAATGATCCGGTTTTAGAGCCTGGCCTCTATACCGGGGCAACACCTGCGACCGGCAGCAGTCAGGTGAAGGCGAGGTAGCGACCTTCACACGGAAGCGGGGAGAGCGGGCCTGCAAGGCAGGTTCGTTCCGAAGCAAAAGTGCGGCTCCGTGACGGAGCCCTGCCTGGCGAACTGCGCATGTTTACCCACCGCCGAATCGAACGGCATCAACTGCCGTACTTTCTGAGAGTGTTCAACAGCATCACCGACAAACCGATCGGCTTTCTCGGCAACGTGTCTGAAGACGGGCTGATGCTCATCAGCCAGTTACCGATGATGATCGGTGTGGATTTCAAACTGCGTCTGAAAATTCCCATGGATGAAGGCTGCCAGCAGGTCATCGACCTGACGGCGTGTTGCCTGTGGTGCCATGAAGACGCGACCCCGCAGCATTATGACGCGGGTTTCAGCCTGCACCGGCCGCCGCCGGAGTACGGGCAACTGGTGCAGGCGTTGAAGCAGTACTTCAGTTTTCAGCCGCTGCCAGCTTCCGCCTGATACAGCAAACGCAAAAGCCAAAGATCGCAGCCTGCGGCAGTTCCTGCAGAGGGCTGCGATCTTTTGGTCTTCATCCGTTCATGGCAACTGCGCGCTCACTGTAGAGCGCCTTCTCCGCCAACAACAATCCCATTTCGCTCAACTGATAAATCGCCATCGCCAGATGCCGTGGTTTGTCTTCCAGGCTGTCCGCCAGATCCAGCAACAGAATGCTCACCGACGAAAACGTTTCGTAGGTCTGGATGGCGATGGCTTCGGGATTGATGTCGGGGGCAACGACGAACATCTGCATCGCGCGATCGACGGAGTTACGTGAAACGGGTTTGAAGTAGTGGTCGAGGGCGCGCTCGGCGGCTTCGTGGAGTCTTTTTGAATCGGGGGAGGCGTAGGGGGATGTGTCGGTGGGGTCTATTTCGGGGGGATTCGGAGTTGCTTTGAACATAAGTGATTACCCTTTGTTTGGGCCTTCACCGGTTCGCGACTAAACGAAAGGGTGGCGGCTGATTGCAGGTTAGTCGACCGGGGGTTATCACCAAATACCGGCGCGCCGAAGCGCCCTGCGCACAGCCACCATCGAGTGCGGGAATGGGATACCCGACTGGATGACGCTTGTACACATTGATGACACACCCCGAGCGACTAAACCCGACCACTGATTATCAGCGGCACGCATCAAGTTACGGGGCATCAGCAAAGCGCACAAGCCGGCGGATTCTGGCGGATGTGTAGGCAAAGGCGCAAGGATTCGTAGCCTCTATTCCTTTGTCTTGAAAGTTTCTGAAATACCCGGAAAAACCTTACAACCGCTGGTCGGGACTGTCAGTTCTGTCAGGTGGCAGTCACTGGTCAACCTGCTCTTCTTGGTTGGGTTATTCCCCTGACATTTGCACCTGCACTCTCATCCGGAGCCCAATATGGACGAGCCAATCCTCGCGTCTGTCGACACCAATGATTCCTCACCAAAGGTGAAGTTGCTTGCGCCAGTCATACTTCTACCTGCCAAGGGCTCCATCGAGGATTCACGACCGATCATCAGTGGCGATGTGGCTTACCAAAACGCGTTGATCGAGGTGTTCTTCGACACCACCGATGTCCGGCTTGGTTGGGGTTATGGCGGTGCCGATGGTCGCTGGACCCTTACCACCTTCGACAGAGACATGCCCCATGGCCTGAACGCTCTGTCGGCGAAACAGACATTGGGTGCGGACTTCTCCGACCGTGGCTTTCGTCGCACATTCTATGTTCGCCCGGCACCGCTGCCTAACGTCGGCATCAGCTACCCACCCCCCACGGGCGTAAGGTTCGCCGGCAAAGGCATTCCCAATGCGCGAGTGACCGTGTACCTCTCGGCCCAGCAGCTCATCTCCAGTGATACCTACGTCGATCCCCGAGGTGACTGGTCGCTGGAGTTCCCGCGGGTACTGCCGAATATCTTTCGAATGAATGCCGAGCAGGCGATCCAGGTTGACACGCCGCAGTGGATTCCCTCGCAGCCCACACCGGACCGCGAGCTGAGGTTGATGCCGCCTCGCCCGGGCTTGAACCCGGTGGTTGAAACCGCGCAGGTTCCCACCTTTACCGGCTCGCGCAATGTTTGGGGGGATGTGGTGGGGCAGATTCAGATCAAGCTCAACGGCAATACCCATCCGCTTTTACCGTTGTATGCAGGCAATGGCGCCACCTTCTCCATTACTGCCTCCAGCAAAATAGCCCCAGGTCGTTACGAAGTGTCGGCGTTGCAATGGGTGAACACTCATTGGTCGGAGGCGACCATCCTCAATGAACAATTGCGCATCGTGCCTCTGCCCACCACCTTCATTGAACCGCCGTTGGGTCTGCCGAGCGGTCAGTCTCCGCGGATCAGCGGAGAGGGCGCCTGGTACCCGGGAAAGGTCAAGTTGAGCGCCAACGGTACAGAGTTGACGATTATTGATGTGCAGGCCAACGGAACGTGGTCATTTCCTGCCAACAAGTTGTGGAACCCTGGAGCCTATGAGCTGAAAGCGCAGGTATTGGCTAACAATGAGGTATCACTTGAGCAGGCACGCTCGTTCTCTGTCAAAACTCCAACGGCGATTGTCGATCCTGCGGGCAGTTCAGCCTCGCCCCATCACGTAACGTTATCCGGAACGGGCTGGGAGGGCTCGTGGGTAGAAGTCTTTCGATTCCAGAACAGAACGCCGCTTGGCCGTGGGCAAGTCATCAACGGCACCTGGCACGCTGATTTGGCTGAGCAGCCTGTCGGGGCTCTGGACGTTTACACCGTCCAGACATACGCCAATACCCACCACTCCGATGAGTCTGCCAGGTTCACGATAACGGTGGCGGTGCCGGTACCGGTCATTACTAACCCCGGTGCAACGGGGCCACGCACTTTTACCCTGCGCGGAACCAAGGGTGTCCCGGGGGGCACTGTTGATTTGCTGTTCAATGGTAAGCCCTCACCCTATAAGGACATCGAGGTTGCCGCGAGTGGCACCTGGGAGGTGAACATCGACGCCGGCGTCGGGCCGCTGACCCTCACTGGCGTGCAAAAATTCAAAGGCCAGCCCTCCAGCGTCAGTGCGGCAGTCGCGATCACATTGCTGCCCAATATGCCTTCGCTGGAAACGCCAGCCGAAAGCGAGTACCTCTCCACGCGACCTGTCTTTTCCGGTTTCGGAGATTCCGGGGATACTGTTTTTGTGGTCAAAAACAACGCTGCAACCGTTATTTTGGGAGCTGTTGTCGTGGCACCCGACGGTACCTGGTCGGTTCGTTCAGCGTTGGAACTACCTGCAGGGGCGCCTTATGCGTTTTCAATCGAGCAACGACGCGATAGTTACAATTCCGGTTGGCATAAAACGCGAACGTTTAAT
Source organism: Pseudomonas sp. PB103 (assembly GCF_009764635.1). Classification (NCBI taxonomy): domain Bacteria; kingdom Pseudomonadati; phylum Pseudomonadota; class Gammaproteobacteria; order Pseudomonadales; family Pseudomonadaceae; genus Pseudomonas; species Pseudomonas sp. PB103. The sequence goes on from NZ_RWIL01000068.1 coordinate 11,729, forward strand.
GTACTGGCTACGGCGCCGACGTTTGAAGTGCCGGCAGCCTTTGACCGGCTCGGTACACAACCGCAGGTGAGTGGTCGGGATGTGGCTGGCGCGAAGATTACCGTGGCGGACGCCTTCGACTCGCAGAAAACGCTGGGTCCTGTGGCGACAGCTGATGCAACGGGGGAATGGAGGGTGCCGTTGAGTAGTGTCTTGCCGTCCGGACAAAACCGCATTCAGCTACGTGCTGCCCGACCGGTGTCGGGCGCGGCAGATGCACTGTCTGACTGGAGGTTAAGCGAGCCGTTTATTGTCGAGTCGGTGTAGGTGATGGTGAGTTGAGCAAAAAAGAAACAACCTTCAGGACTGCCTGAAGGTTTTTTGAAAGGCTCAGCCAATGAACGTGCGCGCGGCACCGGACATTGGATCCCCCCAACGACTTAACCCTGGACGCCGAGGATCATCGCCCGGGCATTTTTCGTGGCTCAGCCGGGCTTTCTTTCCTGTGACGCATCCACACAAATCACAGATCTTGCGATTGCTGGCGCCGGTCAGGGCGGCACCTATCCGGTAGGCGAGCCTGTCGGGTGTGTCGGTTTGATGCGGGCAGGCATTACACGCGCTGATTCGCTGTTCGAACAGATCGTTATCTGCGGCCTTGAAGCCCTCACGACTCCAGGCTACGAAAGAACTGGCGGCTTTTTTCAGCAAGGCGCGGTTGTCCAGTTCCACGTAACGGGCAGGCACCGGTTCGACGCTGTTGCCGGTGATCGGTTCGCCATGGTCTGGGTGCGCCAGTAGGTAATCGCGAAAAGCTGGAGCGGGGCGGGCAATGAAGAGATTGGTGGCGTAACCCGGATTTTTGATGATGGCGGCAAACACTTCGCGCGTAATGGGCTTCTCAAGTCCCAGATACTGCCCGAGTTGCGCGCAGGCGTCCTTTACGCTGGCAAATGCCTTGAAGTCAGGAGGCAGGTCCTGATGGTGATGGGACGTCATGGGTCGACTCCTGATTTTCGATGAGCGTGGGCTTGCAGGCTTGCAAGTCGGTGATCGCCGAACATTCGCTGGCGACCGCCGCTGCATGACTCATGATCAGTTGGAGGTTGGCGTGATGCAGGACGGCTCGGGTAAAAATCCCATGGATTTTTTGTACGTCTCGATACGGCAATCAAGCGTCGTGCTGGCACATCCGGACTCGGGCTCATCCGCTTTGCTCGGGATTTCAATGAACATCGCACTGACTTGGCTCAAAGCATCGTGAATGACCTTGCTATAGAGCGGATTGAATACCGTCTGCAAGACAGATGGGGCCAGGTAATCGACGATGGCTTTGCAGCGTAACGTGTAAGGTGCCTCGCGCTCGAAGCGTTTAACCAGATAGCCCAGCACCAGGGCCATACCTTGCCATTCCAAGTGTCGGGCACGCACCAGGCCTCCTTGCACCAGCACATACGGCTGCGAATCCAGCACGAACGAAAAAGCGTTTGCCTGACGGGAAGACGTGTCGAAAATGAAGTGGATGTGCGGATAGAAAGCATGAAAAGTCTTCAGCAGCCACAGGAAGTTGCCGGCTCGTTGCGGGTCGCGAGTCGATTCAGCTTGTTGAAGCTCCTGCACTTCACTGGCCTGAGTTTGTGTGAGAAAACCCTGGTTCATTGCCGACGCGGGTATTTGCAAGGTGACACTGTGATCACCCTGGAGCGTGATGCTACCGGTGCCAGCACTGAGAATGGCGATCGCCTTGCTGCTGCCCGCCGACGCCAGGAAGGACTTCAGGTCGATTTCCGGGCGCTGTGCCAGTGCCACGCCTTGCTGACGAGTGGCATGGGCATCGACGATCGCGTCGTGGGCTCGGGTGGTGACTGTGGGGACTGAGCCGCGCGGCACCGCAAAGCCTTTTTTTGCCAGTTCGTCGTAATACAGTTGTGCCGCATAGTCAGCCGACAGAACGCGACCGATCGCGAGCAGGTGGCCATCAAGGTTCTGTGGTTCTCCGATGGATGTAGCGATGTTCCAGACACCGCCAGTGTAGCTTTTGATTTCCAGCCTGGTGATTTCGGCGGTAGTACCATCGATCAACATCAGGCGATAGCCTGGCACCAGCATCTGCGCCTGGATTAACCGCTTGTCCTCCCCCAAAAACGGATGATTGAGGGTGGCGACCAAGGTCTCGGTTTCATTGCCGATCCGCAAGGAGACATAGGCCATTTCCGGTTGAACGCTTGTCGCGGAGGTGCCGTTGGAAAAGGCGATCGTGCCGACCCTGGATTGACCATCGGCGTCAAAGGCCAGCACCGGGTCATCTACCACGAACATCTGAATCGGCTTGCTCGCTGTGGCGGACTGCAGTACTGGCGAATCGTACGCCAGGCAAGAACATGAACAGAAGCAAATGATTTCCGTCACCGGATCCTCAACCTGAACCAGGTGGTTTACCTGCCAGCCGTTCTCTTTGCATATTTTGTTGACGTATTCGGACACTGCTGCGCAGTGTTGTTCTGCACACATTTCGGTGCCTAAGGACTTCATGGTGTTGCTCCCTTTCAATTGAGTAACGGTGCAGGTATGCGACGATGAGGCGCTCGCTTTCTGTTGCAGAACGCAGAGGCTGGATCACACCTCTACCTCCAACAATGACGCCCCCTCTGGCACCCACGAAGATTAAGCGTGCGGATTGAAACGCTGCCTACTGTCAGATCTGACAGGTCGGTTAACCGCTCGTCGGGACTGTCAGTTTTTACAGGTAGACGCACAACTTCCCTCTGGCCAATTAATGAGCGCACGAAATCCAAGTGCCAAGGCGAGGGGAGTGGGTCGATGGTGAAGGAAGCGCTTCAACAGCTGGTTACGCCGGCCATCGTCACGCCTGCGAGAGGGACGGTGATTGATCTCGGGGCGCAGACCATCGCCGGGAGCAAGGCCATCGCCAACGCCACTGTCAGCCTCTTTCGCGATCTGATGCCGCAGCCATTGGGAGAAACCCAAACCATCAGTCCTGAGGGCAATTGGAGCATCAGCATTACGCTGGACAAGCCTGATGTCGGTGAACTGATCCTGCTGGTGCAGCAGAAAAACGCGACGGATTCCTCGGCAGTCAGCGAGGCGTATCCACTGATGGTTCGTCCCTCTGCGCTGGCTCACTTTGAGTCACGGCTAACCACGCAAGGCAACGTGATCTGTTCGGGGCATTCGGACTTCCCGGGCGCCACTGTGACGGTTGAATGCAATGGCCCGGCAGGACGCATCGAGTTGAGTGACACGGTGAGGGATGACGGTCAGTGGCGAGTCGAGTTTCCGGCTGTCGTGCCGGGCCCATACAACTTCTCGGCGCTGCAACGAGTGGCACAAGTAGCGTCTGCATCCACCGCTGGTACGGCCGTTGCGGTCGCCGTTCCCACGCCTGTTTTTGAAAGCCTGCACGTTGTCGATCAGGTGCCGACGTTCAAGGGCATTGGCCACCAATGGGCAGGCCAGAATGCCGCTCGAGTGGAGGTGAGTATTGCCCAAGGTGCTGCACAGTCTTCGGCTGAAGTCATTGATGGTCGCTGGGAGATTACGGGCGAGGAATGGGCTCCAGGCGCTTACCACATCGGATTTCAACAAGTGTTCAATACGCTGAGATCGGCATACGTCATGCTGGAACCAGACGCTCTCATTGTGACCCCCGTTAGCCCCACTATCGATCAGCCGTTGCCAGACGCTGTGATCGATGAACAGACGCCAACTTTTGCAGGCAGGGCAATCGCCAATGCAAGTGTCGAGCTGCGGACGCTGGATGGGGATGTGTTCGGCCCCACTGTAGCCGATGCTCTAGGGGGCTGGACGTTCCAGGTCGCGGCCGATACCCCGTTGGCGCCGATCAGCCAGACGCTTCAGGCTCGGCAGGTCGTACAAGGGATCGCGTCTGAGTGGGTATCGTGTACCTTCCGAGTGACAGTCCCTGAGCCGGAATTCACCACCCCCTCCGACAATGACGTTGTCGACGCCCCCCCACAGGTGCAAGGGCGGGGCTGGCCCCGCGCAGACATATTTGTCTATCGCGAAGACGGCATACCGATGGGACAAGCCTTGGTCAAGCCAGACATGACCTGGACAATGCAACTGGCCAATGCTCCTTCAGGCCCTTGCACGATCAGAGCGCTCCAGGTTGTCGACGGATACGCTTCTGCGCTGAGCGAAGATCGGCACTTTGTCGTGCAGACCCATGCCCCGGTGATTCTGGGTCCCGCAGCCAATGCCTATGTGCAGCGGGAGGCAACGGTATCGGGGACAGCGGTTGCCGGTTCAGTCATATGCCTGGAAGTGAAGATAGACCAGCGTTTGCAACCGGCGGTCGAAAACATCCGGGTCAACGCCAACGGTGAATGGAGTACCGCCATAGCGCCGACACCCGATGTGGGACCTGCGACGGTTCAGGCGTTTCAGGACTATTACGGAGAATCAAAACCCAGCCCCATCGTCTCGTTCAATGTCACCCCGCAAACGCCGGTTTTCGACAGTGAGTGGGATGGGTCGACGGTCGGCCCGTGGCCGCTCATCTCCGGCAAAGGCTACCCCGGCGACACCATGGTCGTCGTCACGAGTGTCTTGACGGTGTTGATGACCTCTATGGTTGACGTCGATGGTAACTGGCAGCACCCCCCCGATTCCGGCCTGCAAGCGCCGACAACGGTGCTGAAGGTCAAGGCCCGGCGACATGCGACGACGACCTTCGATTCACCCTATTCACCTGACATCTCCCTGGCAGTGGACCCATTGATTGCGCAGATCTTGATGCCGCAATCACACACCCGCGTGGTGCGCGGCAAAGTGAATATCTGCGGCCGTGGCCTGGCCGGCGCGACGATCGATTTGTTCGTCAACGAGGACGCCTCTCCGATTGCCACGAAGATCCCGGTCACCGTTGAAGGCTGGCAGGTCGAAGTCGCCATGGACGATCCCGCGCCGATGAAGGTCGTGGCGGTACAGAGTAAAGAATTGCTCTGCGCAACGAGTCCGGTACAGGTTTTCGATGTGGTTCCCGCGGCGCCCAAGTTCACCTCGCCGCAACCGGAAAGCGCAGAAACAGGTTGGCTGACTTTCAGAGGAACAGGTTTTACCGGGGACACTGTCGAGGTGTTCGACGCCAGCGATGAAGCGGATGTCCTGGCCGTTGGCAGCGTATACGGCGACAAATGGGTTGCGCCGAGCAATCGCCGCTTGCCGCTGGGTGAGATCAGTGTGTCGGCACGGCAAAGCCGAGGCGGCCAGCAGTCTGACGTGACCGAGCCCCTCACGTTCAAGATTGTCTCTTGACCGTCAACCCCTTCGCGATCTGAACGCTGCGTTAACCATAACGAAGCGCTTCGCCCAGTCCTGAGCAACGTTGTTCATGCAGTAACAGTCTCAAGGAGAGACCGCCTATGTCCCATTCCTCTCAACGGCCTGTCGATCAACTGTTTCGTGCCGTGTTCGGTGACTCTGCCTCGGTGACATCGGCATCGGCCCGGCTGGACCCATTCTTCGCGTCCAGGGACAGTGTTTTTGATCTGGTGAACCTGCGCCCGGCCGAGCTTTCCCGGAAAACCGGGTTGAGTATCGAGGACGCAACTCAGTTGGCCGGGCGCGCCAACAGTCTGGCCCTGTACATCGCACGCGCATTCCGCGAGCAGCGTCAGGTGCTCAAGTCCCCGTCCGAAGCGCCTCCGGGCCACGGCGTGCGGGCGCTGGTGGAGCTGCCGACATTTATAGACCAATTCAAACCTGACTTTACCGCCGCCGCCCCAGTCGATGCGATTGAGTCGGCCTATTCACCTTTGGCTTACCTGATTGCGCTGTTGAAGTGGATGTACGATGAAGTCGTCCCGTTGGCCGACCCGCTGACTTATCAACCGCTCACCACACGCCGTCCCGAACTGATGCAGTTTTTGATGAACTCCATGGCTGTTCGGCGCAGCGCACCGGCACTGGAAATCGTCAATCATCTGCTTGAGGCGCAGATCAAGGAGAAGTTGGGCCGCGACAAGGATGTTGATGCTTTGCTGCGTCGTTCGAGGCATCCGCACAAGCTTCCCTATGACCCGGACTGGCACGCTATTACCTACGTGCTTGGACGCGCCGGCGACCACGTCACTTTGGGTGATCTCATCGGATGGACCGATATCGGTTTCCCTTACTTCAAAAACAAAAACGCTCGGGGTCGCCAGTCAGACACGGCGCTGCGCCTGTCGAGCGGCTTGGGGCCGGTTCAACAGACGCTGTTACTGGAGAGTCCGTATTTTTCGCTCGGTACCCATAGCGTGCACTCAGCTACGCAACGGGTCGATCCTGGTACACGATTGATTGATCCTGACCCTGCTAAATCCGCCGGTGATTTTTACCTGACTAACTTTGGCTATATAGGCTTGAAAGACCTCATGCAGGTCTGGGTTTTGCGCATGTCCTTGAGGCTGGACAAGGAGGGTGTCGAAGCTTTTTTTGCCCTCGCCGACCATGCTCCGACGCTTTCGCCCAATGCCTTGTTGTTGCATCCCGAGGACACAACAGTGTCGGCGGCGCACTCAGGTGCCGCGTACATCAATGCGACAGTTGACCCGGCGATAAGTCTTGCTCGAACCGGACCCGGTGCTGAGTTCGAACTGCAGAATATCGATAAATCGAACGAACATCGCATGGACCGCATCAACCGTAAACGGCGTCTCGATCTGTGGCTGGATTTGACCCCACGCGAATGTGATCAACTGATCATGGCGGCCATTCTCGCCGAGCGGCGAGGCGGATCCGGCAATACCGATATCTGGATCAGCGGCAAGACCTTGAGTGCACTGGGTCTGTTTCAGGAATTGAGGGCGCGCTACAGCTGCCCGGCGGAAGATTTTGCAGTGTTCATTGGACTTCTTTCGCCCTATCGCCATGGCGAAGCCGTGGCGCAATTTGATCTTGTCTTCAATAGTCAGACACCTTATCGAGAGCCTCTGCAGCTGGAAGACCGCACATTCGAGATTGTCCCCAGCAGTGAGCAGGACATGCGCATCGCGCATCAGATCTGTAGCGTGTTGAATATCAATTTCGGGACGTATCGTTTTTTGGCCACGCTCATTGCCAAGTCTTTTTCTTACAAGACCCGGCTCGAATGCAGCCTGGAGGTGTTTTCAAGTTTTTACCGAATGGTCACCCTCGCGCGGCTGTTCAAGATCACTCCAGTGGAACTGGGCTCGCTGCTCCAGACGTTGGACAACGGGGGCGACGGGTGGGTAGCGCAGCTGGCCGGTGTGCCTGACATCCAGACGCGAACAAGCGCCGAAACTCCGGACGCGCTCAGCGTGATTCGCGCCTTGATGATGTGTGTGCAATGGTGCAACGACAACAATGTTTCTGCGCTCTGGTTGGCGCAGAACGTAAACCCGGTGCAGGTGACGCCGGTTCAGACGGATGCGCAAAGCCGCTTGCTGGAGCAGTTGCGCAGGCAGGTTCAACCGGTGTTGTTGCTCGAATTTTCATTGATCTCGGCAGGCGTGCCGCCTGGTAACAATGGGCAGGACGGTGTGTGGTTAAGAGCGCTGGCGACATTGGTGAGCCCGCAGGGACTCATGATCGGGCGAGCAGAGGAAAGCGACAGCGACTACTTGATCAGAGCAACCGAAACCATTCGACAGGCCGTCAAGTCGGTGATGGACGTGACCACTGGCCCGCAAGAGTTGCTGCGGGTCGAAGCGTTGATCCTCGGTGTTCTAATGCCAGTGCGGGCAGCCCAGCAAGAAGTGGTACGCGAGGCGTTGGTGATTTTTTGCAGGCTGTCTTCGGACGTGGTCCTGGCGACTCTGGCCTGGGCGCAGGGCACGCCTTACTTTCTGCTGGACGCGGCATTTAGCCGTATGCCCGAGCAGATGGCATTAGAGGGCGAGCAGGGCGACGCTGAGCCGTTCCTGACATTGATGGTCGAGCTCGAACGACGTAGCGCCATTGTCCGTCAATTCAAGATCAGCGCGACTTTTCTGACGACATTGTTAGTGGATGAACAATACGTCTGGTTCAACCTCAATGAAAAATATGAAATTTCGATCAACACGGTTTACTACCTGTCGCTGTATAGCCGGGTCCTGGCGCTGGGGAAGCAGCCTGAACAATTCATCCTTGACTACCTGGTGCAGATCAACCGCTTGCCTGCCGATATGTCGCCAGATCAACTGCGGCTGGTACGTGATGCGGCGGCTGAAAGGCTCGGCACCTTCTTCGGCTGGACCATCAGAGACGTCCTGGAATGCGCCCATCACGTTAATCCCCCTATAGGCGCGGCGCCGTCGAGAGCGCTGATCAGTAACCTGGCGCAGATTGACCTGTTGCTGCGCGTGCATGCGTTCGCCAGGCAAAGCGGCCTTGACTCCACCATGATTCTTGCGCTGGGTCAGCTGCAGCCTCTGGCATCCGAACAGATTATTGCCGCGGCCGCGAAAAACGTACTGGAAACCCTGCAGACTTCTTCTGTGGTGCAACCTGTCGATGAATCCAGGGAAGTGGGGCAGAGCATTACCACTCGCTGCACCGTTGATTCGAACCGGTTGGTGGCAAGGTTGGCGGGTGAGAAGACGACCTACGTTCTGTACGTCCTGGATTATTTTGGCAAGCCGTTGCGCGGTGTGCAGGTTTACTGGAACACGGATCTGGGGGTCATGCTGACCCCTGAGAGCATGACCGACAATGAGGGACGAACCGAGGCGCTGCTTCAGGCGGGTAACACGGTCGGCACGGCCCATGTGACGTTCAACCTGGACTTCGGGCAGCCTGCCTATGGGCCGGCAACGATCATCGACTGTGATGAGCCATCGCTCAATTTCGACCTCCAGACGGTAACACCTCTGCCGGTGGAACCGGTGCTGGCCGGGCGCCTGAAAGCCATTACGGCGAGCGTGCGATTGGTTGACGATTTCGGCAACGCTGGGGCCGGGCGTTCGGTTGCATGGGCAACGACGCATGGCGAGGTCGCTCCGAGCGAAGCGTTTACCGATGAAAATGGCTTTACCCAGGTGCAGGTGTCCAGTGCCGAGGCGGGTGTTGCCATCCTGTCCGTTACCTATGGCGAGAATCAGAACCAGATTGTCATCCCCGGCAAAATCGAGTTTGTCGATCGACCTTATCTGCAACCCCTCGCACAGGTATCCGAGGCTGTGGCGGGGCGGCCATTGCAAGTTCAATGTGCGGTGGCAGGACTTTCCGGTTCGCTTCAGCCCAACGAGGAGGTCATCTGGTGGACGAGCGCCGATCCGACGCGACATACCGTACCAAGTTCGGCGTTGGGGATTTCGCTGTTCGAGGTTCCCGCTCCTGCGGCGGGAGCATTGACGGTGTTTGCCCAGTTCGCTTCGGATATTGCGCTCCAGCTTGAGGTTGAGGTGGCCAGCGATGTCATCATCCAGACGGCGTCTGACGACTACACCTTCCCCGTCGCGGGTGGGCAGGCAATCAGCTTGTGGGTCGCGCTCGTCGAGCCAGGCAGCGGCAGGGCCATTCCCTACTATTCAGTGCTGTGGACAGTGTCCGCCAGTCCCCTTCCCGGGAATCCGGGGCCCCAGACCACCCGGGTACGCAGTACCGTCGACGGTCGTTCGACGTTCCAGTTCCATGAGCAGAAGGTCGGGCATTACACCGTGACCGCCATGCTCGAGGGCAAACCTCTTGAGACGCGAACTTTTAAAGTCGAGGTGATTGCAGCACTGGAGTGGAAGGTCATCCTGTTCACTGAGGATCCTCCTGAGGAGACCATCATCGGCATGGGCGACACCCTCAATCTGCACAAGGGACGTCAATATCGTCTCTCTGTCGATCCGGGGACCGGCAGTCCACTGATTGGCTCACAAGCGGCCTTGAGCTGGAGTTCGAAATACCGTCCGGACATGCTCGACATCAAATTCAGTCCAGGGTTGGCCGCACGTCGCGAGTTCACGGGCGAGCCCATGGTGTGGGTCATCACGTGTGGATACGGCAAAAGCGCTTCATTCGAGTTGGGCCTGCATTGTGATCGCGTGCAGCAGGTGCCGAGTTGGCCGGGCACGTTGAGCCCCTTGAATCCGGGCAAATCCCGACCCGGCCGGTAATGCCCGGCCAAACGATGCCGCTTGAGCTTCAGAGATTGCCTTCAGGGAGAGAGATCATGGAACAGAAGTTTATCAGTGAGCTGGCAGAGGCTCGTCGGGACGCGATGCTCGATTTGATTCTGGGTGAAAAACTCTGGGATGGAAACGTAGTGCTGAAGACGCCCAACGACCTCTATGAGTACCAGATGATCGACTCACTGGTAGACAGCAACCATGAAGCCAGCCAGTTATCCGTTTTTGTGGATGCGGTGCAACAACACGTGGGTTCGATCGTCCATGGTATGGAGCGTGGATTCGAGGGCGTTGCTATCGCGCCCGAGATTCTCAGTGAATGGCAGTACCGGCTGTCGTACCCGCTCTGGGCAGGTGGTGAGCGCCTGAGGGACTATGCGTACCATTACATTTTGCCGCAGCATCGCCCGAGAAAGACCACGCTGTTCAAAGCACTGGAAAGCAATCTGGGACAGATGCGGCTCACCACCGACTCGGTGCAGGTCGCGGTGCAGGAGTACCTGCACAAGTTCGAGCAAGTCAGCAAGCTGACGCTGCGCAGCGGTTACGTCGACGGCTCCAATTCCCAGCGCGCAACGTATTTGTTCGTGGCCCAGGAACAGACAGAGCCCTTCGGTTACTTTTGGCGCGAAGCGCAGGTAGATCTGGATAATCAAAGCACGACACTCAACCCGACGGCGTGGACAGAGTGGCAGCCGATCGGGGTGCTGGGCTCAGGCAAGGTGCTGAGTATTCGTCTGGTGCGCTGGGCTGGCCGCTTGACTGTGGTGTGGGTCGAGTGGCGTGAGCGGTCATCCGACGGTGAAAACTTGCAGTTTCGTTGGTCGCTGGAAATCAAGTGTTCATATCTTTCGTTCAACAACAGCTGGTCACCGGCGTTTTCGCTTTTTCAGGAAAACTATGACCGCGACGTATCCGCCGGCCAGTTTATCGCCGTAGTCCTTGCCCAGCCCGACCCTAAAAATGAGCAATTGGCGCTGTTGTACTCGACCCATGCGTCGCTGAACGGGCAGGCGCTGGACGGTGACCTGGAAATATTCCAGACAAGGGACGCGCTGTTTCGACCGGTCCAGAATGACCAGGCCACGCTGCGTGAATTGCAGTTGATTCGTTTCCCCGGCGAATCATTACAATTCAAGATCGGGCTCAAAGAACGCACGGCCAGCAGCGTAGTGCGTGTAGAGAATGGCGCTGGGCAGATAAAGGGCGACTACAACGCCTGTTTTTCTCTGGAGGCCGTCAGTTATCGCACCGTCGAAACAGGCATCACTTGGGACACCTGGTGGGTACGCGGGCGCAGCACGGCGAAGGTGCCGCTCAAATACGCTTTGAAAGAACTGGCCATCGCCTGGAAAGGCAGTTACGCCGGCCAGGATGTAGAGGTTCAGATCAAGCATCGCGGCGAAGCTTCTCTTGACGTGATGTGTCGCCTGTCCGCGCAAGGCGGAGTTGATTTTTCGTTGCAATTGGAGGGTGAGTCGATTGCCGGTTTCAACAAAAGCGACTTCTCCCAAGACGGCGAAATGGACAGCTGGATTGCTACCAAGCCGTATGCGTTGTCGTCGGCACAGCTGTCTCGATTAAGCCTGCTCACGGCCACTGAAATTCTTGATGGCGCAGGTTTTTCGGTATCTGAGTTCAATACGCGTTTCGCCAGTCAGCAGAATATTCTGCGCAACGCCAATCAATACGCCAGCCCGGAGTTCAAAATCACCTTTGCTGCTCGCTCGGTCAATGATCCTCCGGATTGGTCAGGGAGCTGCACCCTGGATGGTGCGTTCACCACACCGTGGGTCAGGTATCGCAGAAACTACGGTGTGCCCTTGGGTATGTCGATGCCGTTCTATTTCGGGGTCGAAAAGCCACACAACGGGACGACGTTCGGTCGTAACCATTTCAGCCTGACGTTCAATACGGCTCTGAGGCTTTTCACGGTTCCGTCGATTGATAAAAGCAATGCCGAGGGCGCCGAGTTTCTGGCCTTCAATAACCCGGCACAGCAATTGAAGTACGTACGCCTTAATACCTTGTTTGGTTTTTCACTGATCCAGCGTGCAAGTATTTCCGTACAGGCATTGTTGGCGTGGGAAACCCAGCATATCAGTGAGCCAGCGGCACCCGATGGCAGCGTTGAACTGAGTGGCCCGTTCGAAGGGGCCAACGGCTTGTTTTTCTGGGAGCTGTTCTTCCATCTGCCCCACCTGATTGCGAATCGGTTCGATGCCGAGGGGCGCTATGAGGAGGCCCAGAAATGGTTGCACTACTTGTTCAATCCGATGGCCAAGGAAATCACTGAGCCAGTGCAACCCCACCCCGATGATCCGGTGGTCATCCCGGCCCCGGCTTATTGGCGCTGCCGCCCGCTGCTGAGAGATATCATCATTCCAGCCTATGAGGTCCGTGAGCCTGGAGATCCGAATGCCATTGGTTACACCGCCCCCATTCACTTTCGCAAGGCTGCCTTTCTTGCGTATGTGCGGAACATCATCGCGCATGGTGACTGGTTATACCGTCAATTGACCCGTGACAGCCTCACCCAGGCAAAGCTTTTGTATGTGCGTGCGCTGGCCTTGATGGGCACGGCCCCCGAAATCAAGACATCCCATCAATGGGAGCCGCGAACGATTGCACAGTTGCTTGCCGATGCAGACTCGCAAACGGCGCTGAAACAATTCGAGAGCGAATTCGAACTTCGAGTGACCGATGTCCCCACAGGCACCTCGGCTCGTACTCAATTCGGGCTGTTGGGCAGCAAGGTGTTTCGCCTGCCGCTGGATGAGGTGGCGGTCAGGGTGTGGAAGGATCTCGACGCGCGGCTGTTCAACTTGCGCCACAGCCTGACACTGGATGGCAAACAAGTGTCCATCCCGCTGTTCAGTCCACCGATTGACCCTGAAGAGCTGCTGATCGCAATGGGGCAGGGGGCCAGCGGACGTCCCAGGAGCGCAGGAGGCCAATTGGTGGTACTGCCTTATCGCTTCAGTTACCTGCTTGAAGTCTGCAAGGGCATGGTCAATACCCTGATCAGCGACGGTGAGCAGGTACGCCAGTACATGGAACTGTTCAATCGTGGCGAGCAGGAAGAATTGCAGTTGAGCCAGGTCACCCGTTTGGGCAGTTATGCGCAGGCTATCCAGGAAGGAGCGCTGGCCAATCTGCTCGGCTCGCAAAAAGCACTGGAGCAAAATGCTGCATTGGTTCAGCAACGCATTGATCACTACGCAGCGCTCGTCAAAGAGGGCATCAGCGAGGCCGAGTACGATGTGATGAAAGACACCGAGTTGGCAAAATATCTGGAGCTGGGTGTGGCAGCGTTCCAGACCGTTGGTTCGGGATTGGAGTTAATTCCGAATATTTGGGGCCTTGCTGGGGGGGGCTATCGTCTGGCAGCCATTCCGTATGCATTGGGTGGTGCAGTGGGTATTGCGGCCAAGGTTCTGATGATGGACGCCGAGAAAAACGCCATCAATGAGCAGTATCGCCGTCGGGACGGGGAGTGGCGGTTTGCCCTGGATCAGGCGCAGCAGGAAATGCTCGGCGTCAATGAACAGATTGCAGCCCATCAGCACTCCATCAATGCCGCCAAAGCCAACCTGGAACAAACAAGGGTCGCTAGTGCTCAGGCCGTGGAACTATATGAATTCTTCAAACGACGCAGTACCAATGGCGAACTCTACAGTTGGTTGCTGGGGCAACTGAAGTGCATGTATTTCCAGGCTTACGATGCGGTGCTTGGCATGTGCCTGAACGCCCAGAGCAGCTTGATGTATGAAACGGGCGAATATGACGTGAGCCATATCCCTCTCAATACCTGGGATGATCAGTGGCACGGACTGACTGTCGGTGAATCGTTGCGCCATGCTTTGCTGATGATGGAGAAGGCCTATCTCGTTCGACACGAACGCCGTCTGGAGTTGGTCAAAACCATTTCGCTACGCCAATTGCTGACAGGCCCTGATGCCACACCCGAGGATGCAAAACAGTGGGACGATCTGATCAAGGGCGATATTGGAGAATTGACATTCCGCTTGGCGCAAAAGTCCTTTGACGAAGACTATCCGGGTCACTATCTCCGTCAGATCATCTCTGTCTCGGTCACCCTCCCGACGGTAGTGGCGCCCTATCAGGACGTACGTGCGCTACTGGTGCAAACCGGCAGTCATACCGCCATCAAACCGACGATCGAATCGGTACGGTATCTTCATCAGGTGGCGTCGGGCGGTGCCGCCCCCAGTGAAGTCAAGGTCAACGTGCGTAGCAGTCAGCGGATTGCCGTGTCTTCCGGGATGAATGATAACGGCGTTGTTGCGCTGGAGTTTACCAATGGCCGCTACTTGCCATTTGAGGGGACGGGGGCCGTTTCCTCCTGGAAGTTCAAGTTCCCTCGCCATACATATCCTCGACAAGAGCAGATCATCCAATCTTTGACCGACATCATCTTCCATCTCCGCTATATGGCAGCCGACGGCGGCGCGGCATTTGCCGCTGAGGTCGAACAAGAATTGTAACGCCACTACCCGCAACGCGGTTGAGCAGGCTCGACGCACAGACGCTCGGGCAGTCGATGGCAACGTTAGGACAAGGAAGGCACAACCATGAATACGCCAGCGCTTCTCGCGAACAAGAACCTTATCGTCAATGGAGAGTTTGTCTCGAATGTGGACGGCTGGACATTGTCGGATTACACCAAAGGTACGGCGGCTCAGGAGCTGGACTCCGGGGGCACCCTGCGCTGGCACTTGAAACTTGTCAACGAAGGCGAGGCATTGCAAACGGTTCACGTGCCGGTCAAACCTCAGCCAGGGGTGGTCTATTGTTTGAGGTTTGAGTTTCAGTCGACCAATGGCGCCACGTGTCAGGTTGTGATCAGTCCGGACAGCGGGCCCGAGCAATCCTATGAATTGGTCTCATCGTCGCTGTTGGATAATCCCCAGCCCCTCGTGCTTTATCTGGAAAAATTCGAGCAACCCATCGAATTTTATTCGCCTGCGGAACAACAGGTCACGATCCGCTTTGTCACCCCGGCCAACAGCGGTCAACCTCACCGAGGGTTGCGCGTGACGGGTGTAAGTGTCGAGGTTCAACTGCCCCCATTGCAGGTGCAGTCGTTGAAGTTTGACGGGGATGAGATAGAAACCACCGATAAGATCTTTCTTTGTCGAGGTGCGGGACTGGCAGGTACCGAACCGCACCGACTGTCGATCACACCGAAAGCCGACAGTCCGTGGCTTGGCTCCCGGGTTTCACTGTTGCTCGATGAATCTGCCGGGCCCTCTGGAGGCGTCAGTTCGGACCCTGAGTTGGGTCAAGAGCGGCCGATGGAGGGGGGCTGGAAGTTAATCTGCGCCGACATGGATGAGCCGGACACAGAGCATTCGTTAGGGATCCGCAGCGAATACACCGCTGAAATTTATTCAATACCGGCAATGTTGGGCCATTACAGGCTGATACTTGAGGCGGTGGACGGGCCGTTGTACTACCCGGTGGTTGAACTGGATGAAGACATTCCGATCACCGTCCGCGTGAAGTCCTACTACACGCAAAAACCGATGGGCTATCGCAAGGTAACCTGGACGCTCGGGGGCAAGATCTTGGATGAGAGCCATACCAACGCGCAGGGCGATGCGACTTTCACGTTCAAACCCGATAACACGCAAGGCGGGCTGCAGACGATCGTCGCATCGGTAGATAGTTTTTATTACCCGGATAACGCTTCTCTGGAGATTCCCGTCCGGGTACTGCTGGACAGTCCGTGGCACACGGTCGAGTTGCAACTGGACGAAATCGACGCGTCGCTCTGGGGAGACGCAACGGCTTATCCCAACCGCGGTGGTTCGCATCAACTCAAGCTTTTACTGCCCGCAGATCACCCATTGGAAGATACCGATTTTGCCTTGAGCTGGCTTCCTGGGGGGGACTCACCGCAAACACTGGGCGTGAGCTTCAGTCCATCGTTGGAAACCTTCGTGCCGTTGGCAGAGGCATCGGTGATATGGACCATGGCCGCCGAGAATAAACGCAACGGTCAATATTCATTGCTTGTGAGTTGTTCAAGGTTGAAAACAGCGTCCAGACCGAACCTGATGAAACTGGCGCATAACTGGTTGGATAAAGGCGAGACCCGGATGTCCACCAAATATCCGGTCATTGATGACGAGACCGTTGCTTTACTGAGTCTTCAGGTCAGATCGCAAACCATCGACGCTGATGCTCCCGAGGTGATTGTGGGCTGGCGCGTTGGAGAAGGCCCCGTCGTAGAACGCACTACCGGGGCGGGTGGATGGAGTGAGTTCCCCCATCAACCTGAAACCGTTGACCCCATCAATATAACTGCGCAGGTAACAAGCCCGTACGACAAAAGCAGTTTCTCTCATACATTTGTCCTGGCACCGGTGCAGTCCAATCCGTGGACAGAGTTCACCAGCCTCTCGATGCGGGATATGCCATTGGATGCAGCTGTAGGCATTGTCTGCCTGTCGGGGGAGGAGGGACAGCTGAAGCTGGATTCGATCAAGCCCGAGTTTTCCGGCGAATGGATGCACCTTGAAATGTCAGATCAGAACCCGGAACTCGATCTGGTGTTTGATCCGCCCCTGGGCGAAAAAAAGCGACTGGAATACGGGCAGGCGCTGACATGGAGTATCAAATCGAACGCACCCATAGGGGGTCGTTTCAGCCTGCGCATATGTTGTGAGGGAGTTCTTCCAGCTTGGGAGATTGTCGGGAGGGTGATCTCCAAAAACTTTGAAAATGAAGCAACGCTGGCTTTTGATCAATTCAAAATCGACCCTGTGTTGGGTGGTTTTCCCTGTCTGGGGATGAATCTGCCTTTTATTTTTCAGTACAGGGCAGGCAGTGCGCTGGCAGGTCTCGATGCGCAATTGAAATGGGAGGGGCAACCCCCTGCTGAGCTCAAGATAAAGGTCGACCCTGAACCGGGTACCTCGGTTGAACTGACCGCGGAAGGAGCCAAGTGGAGTCTGGATTGTCGGAGCAGCGTCGAGATAGGCACGTTCACATTGACGGTGCTCATTCCGGGCATCGGACCAGGCTTCGCGTACGGACCTTTTGCCATGAATCTGGGCCATCACCGGGTCGATTTTACCGGTATCGAACATGAGGCCATTATTGACCCGGTGGTTGCTGAGCAGGAGCGCGTCGGGGTGGCGCAGCAGGTCCGATCCCTATTCACCGAACGCCCCGTCGAGGACGTGCCTGTGACGTGGAAGGGCTCCACGGATGGACAGGCCACTTCCGAGCCAAGCCGCCGCAACGGATTTTCCTTGTTTTTGTACCAGCCGAAAACCGTCGGTCCTCATGAGGTCATCGCTGAGTTGGAGAGTAAGTTCGACGGTGAAATTTACAGCAGAACGATGATGGTCAAGGCACTGGCAAGCAATGTCTGGGACAACGTGGAATTTCAGTTTGACAGTACAGAAGGCAGTCTCTGGGGAGAAATGACGGCGTTCGCGCGTCGCGGCCAGACGCATACAGTCACCCTCAAACTCAAAGATGCGACCCAACTGCCGGTCAATACTTACGTGCAGCTGGGCTGGAGAGGACCAGGCGCAACTGAACTGGGTGTGACAGTCGATTCTGCGCTGGGAACGAGGCGTCTGTTGACGGCTCAGGGGCTCACCTGGAGATTGACCTTCAGTAATACGCCGGGTCTGACGGCAGGCAGTTTTTCGTTGTTTCTGGTTGCCGAGCGGGTACTCGCCACTTCGCCGGAAAACCCTTTCACGATCAATGCCTCGACCAGCGCACAGTCGCAGAATGTTGCGGGTTGAGCGGTGCGTCTGGCAAACAAACCGTCGGGTGATCAATCGGCATTCAGAGCTGGCCGGCTTTTTTCCAGCTCAGATAAAGCGTGGCCAATTCTGCCCCCAGCTCAGCGGGACGAACATCCAGTAACTGCACACCATGAGCCGCCAATCGCTCATGGTGTGCATGGCGGCTGTTCAGGTAGTCAACGGTGCCGCAATAGTTGAGCGCTTCATCGAGGGTTTGCACGCCCGGCAACTGCAGTGGGTCGAGCACGTTTTCGCGCAAGCTGGCCAGCAGAACGCGATGTTGCTGACTCAAGTGTTTGACGGCGCTCAGCAGTTCTTCATCGTCCTCCTCGCGCACATTGGTCACCAGCACCACCAGCGCTCGGCGTTTCTGCCGGGCCAACAGTGGACGGATCGCCGCCTGATAGTCCGCCGGGCGTTGACTGCTGTCGAGGTCGTAAACACTGTTGAGCAAAACGTTGAGCTGCCCGGTGCCCTTGATTGGCGCAAGGTAACGCGGATGCTCAGCGGCGAACGTGCACATGCCCACCGCATCACCCTGACGCAAAGCCACATAACTGAGCAGCAGACAGGCGTTCAGCGCATGGTCAAAGTGCGACAGTTCATCGTCCTGGCTGCGCATGTTGCGTCCGCAATCGAGCATGAAGATGACCTGCTGATCACGTTCGTCCTGATACTCACGGGCGATCGGTGTGCGCTGGCGGGCGGTAGCTTTCCAGTCGATCTGACGCAAGCTGTCGCCTTCACGGAATTCGCGCAGTTGATGGAATTCCAGACCCTGACCACGGCGCTGTTTTTGTCGCACGCCGAGCTGGCTGAGCCAGTTGTCCACCGCCAGCAATTCACCACCATAGAGCCGGGCGAAATCCGGGTAGACGCGGGTGTGACCGATGACGTCGAGCAGGCGTTTGCCTGACCATAAACCCAGTGGGCTAGGCAGGTTGATTTCGCAGTGTTCGAAGCTGAAGTGCCCGCGTTTGAGGGCGCGCAGGCGGTAGCCGACGTGGCTGATTTTGCCGGGCTGCAACTGGACGTTCAGCGGCAGGTTTTCAAAACTCAGGCCGTCCGGCACATGGTCGAAAAGTTGCAGGTGCAGCGGCTCGATGAAGTCGTGTTCCACCTCCAGGCGTACTTCGCCCCAGCGCCCGAGCGCGAGGCTGCCGGGCATTTGCCGTTTGACGCGAATGGCGGGCAGGCGCTTGAGGCGCAGCGCATCGATGGCGGCGAGGGTCAGCAGGGCGAGCAGCAAGCCCCAGTTGATTGACAGCAGGCTGGGCGGGAGGTCGATATCCAATGCCTGCAAGGCGCCGAGGACGATGCCGATGGCCAGTAGCAGTGTCAGCCAGATCAATAGGAGTCTTGAGGGTTTCATGGCATGGCACCGGGGTGTTCGTTGAAAAGATCGCAGCCTTCGGCAGCTCCTACATGAGTGATGTGTAGGAGCTGCCGAAGGCTGCGATCTTTTCTGCCCAAAACGGATTTCACAGGCGCGGCGCCGGGATCTGGTCGAGCAGTTGCAGCAACACCTGATCGACTTGCAAGCCTTCGATGTCCAGCTCCGGAGCGATGCGCACGCGATGGCGCAGCACGGCCAGCGCGCAGCCCTTGATGTCGTCGGGAATCACGAACTCGCCGCCGCGCAGCAACGCGCGGGCACGGGCGCAGCGTACCAGCGCAATCGAGGCGCGCGGCCCGGCACCGAGGGTCAGCCCCGGCCAGGTGCGGGTGCTGCGTGCCAGCCGAACGGCGTAATCGAGCACCTGATCATCCATCGGCAGATCACTGGCAATGCGTTGCAGGGCCTGCACATCCTTGGCTTGCAGCACCGTGCGCAGGGGTTGCACATCGAGCATGTCAGCGCGGGTCGAGCGACTGACCTGACGCACCATGTTCAGCTCTTGTTCGGCGTCGGGGTAATCCATGCGCACTTTGAGCATGAACCGGTCGAGCTCGGCTTCGGGCAG
This sequence comes from Pseudomonas sp. PB103, assembly GCF_009764635.1. Classification (NCBI taxonomy): domain Bacteria; kingdom Pseudomonadati; phylum Pseudomonadota; class Gammaproteobacteria; order Pseudomonadales; family Pseudomonadaceae; genus Pseudomonas; species Pseudomonas sp. PB103. The sequence goes on from NZ_RWIL01000068.1 coordinate 31,550, forward strand.
GGGGTAGGTGCCTTCCTGTTCGATCGGGTTCTGCGTTGCCAACACCATGAACGGTTGCGCGATCGGCAGGGCGCGACCTTCGAGGGTGACTTGCCTTTCCTGCATCGCTTCGAGCAACGCCGCCTGGGTTTTTGCCGGCGCGCGATTGATCTCGTCGGCCAGCAGCAGGTTGGTGAACAGCGGGCCTTTGCGCAGTTTGAACTGCTCGGTCTGCAGGTCGTACACGGCGTGGCCGGTAACGTCGCTGGGCATCAGGTCCGGGGTGAACTGGATACGCGCGAACTCGCCACCAAAGCAACGCGCCAATGCGCGCACCAGCAAGGTTTTACCCAGCCCTGGCACGCCTTCGAGCAGCACGTGGCCGCCAGCAATCAACGCCGTGAGCACGTCGTCGATCACCTGATTCTGGCCGATCAGGGCTTTCTGCAATTCGCTGCGAACCGCCTGCGCCAGTTGACTGGCGCGCTGGCGTTGCTGGGCGGCGTGGCTGGCGCTGCCGGGCTCGGTCTGTTCATTCATAGCGTGTTCCTCAAGGTTTGCAGGTGGGCGACCTGACGGCAGAACTCGGCGCTGGACAAACGCTGGTTCGCAACCGGGCTCAGGGCCTGGCTGATGGCACGGGTCGGCTGGCGGGTCAGGCGTGACAGCGCCAGCCATTGTTCGGCGACGTTCAATCGATCAAATCCGGGGTGACGGCGTCGAGCGCGGCGCAACACGTCCTGTTGCAGCGCTTGCAGCAATGCTTGCTGACCATTGTGGCGCAGGACGAAATCGGCGCTGGCGCGCAGATGCTCCTGCAACCGTCGCCGCCCGCTCGGGGCCGGCGCCTGGAGCGGGCCATGACGCACGCCGACATGCCACAGCCACAGGCCGATCAAGGCGAGCAGGGCGACGATGGCCTGCGGGAAGTAGCGCCAAAGCAAGGTCAGCAACCCGTCGTGCTCAGTGTTGTAGATCAACGTGACGTCGGTGTCGGCGCTCAGGTACCAGAGCAGCCAGGCGTTGTCGTATTGGCTGACGGTTTTGTTCTTCCACAACTCGGCGTCGGTGACCACGGTGGTCGAGCCGAGGCTGTAGGGCAGTTGCATCATGTGCGTGGCCTTGGCGCTGTTGGCCCAGGCCTGCGCGAGATCTTTCGGGTCGTCGAGGTGGAAATCGGTGTCGAAACCGGCATAGGCCGGTGCGTCTTCATCTTCCAGATAGAGCTTGGTCAATTGCGGGAAGCGCTCTGGCTCCTGATCGTTGGGTGGCTCCTTGAGATCTTTGCTCAGCGACTGATGCAGTTGCACGCGATCGAGCAGAAGATCGTTGCTCTGGCGGGTCTGCTCGTCCCATATCGACTCGGCGACAAACACCAGCCGCCCACCGGCGCGCGTCCAGTTGAGGACTTGCTCGACCTGACGCGGGGTCATGCGTGAACGGTCGTTGAACAACAGCAGCGTGTGTCGACGTGGGTCGATGTCGGGGAGTATGGCGAGGCTTTCGGCGTGGCTGACGTTGAGGCCGCGTTGCTGTAAGAACAGCTCTGCCGCCAGATACGGATTGGCCTGCACGGCAGGCGAGGGGCCATGATCGACTTCTTCCTGATAAGGCTTGGCCTTGAGGAACAGAAAAACGCTCAACGCGACAAGCAGCGTACCGATCAGCGCGCCGATCCACCACAGTGAACGCCGGTTCAAACCCGGGCTCCGTGACCGAACAGGGCGCGCCAGCCATCGCACAATTGCTGTTGCAGATGCGCCGCCGGGATTCGATGCCCGTAGGCCATGTTCTGCCAATGAGTGGTCAGGTCGCGGCTGAATGCGAGCAACTCCGGGCGCTGCAATTGTTCAACGCGCGCCAGCACCTGATGTTCGGTGTCGGCGGGTTTCAAGGTCAGCGCAAAGTCGTGCAGCAGGTGGCTGAGCAGACCGCGATAGAGCAGGCTCAGCGCCGCGCGGGGCTGGGTTTGCCAGAGTTGTTCGGCGCGGGTGGCGATGTCGTCGGGCAGGGTGTCGCGGTTCAAATCCAGGCCGAAGGCTTGTTGCGGCAGCGCTCGCTTGGGTTTTGCCGGCAGGGACGGGCGGCGGCTGACGAAGGCTCGCAGAAATTCACGGTAATGCCAGATCAGCCAGCCGAGCAAGGCAATCACCGTGCCCCACAGCAGCACCTCGATCAGCTTGGCCAGCGTGTTGAAATGCTGACCGTCGAGCCATCCCAGCAGCGTTTTCAGCCACTGCGGTGCTTCACCGGGTTCTGAATCCTTGGCTGGCGCTGCGGGGTCTTCGCCAAAACGGTAGCGGGTGACGGACTCCTTGTTCTTGAACGGCGGCTGTTCGAGCAGGGCCTTGATGCTGTCGCGCGAGGCCTGGCTGGTCAGCGGCTGATTCAACAAGCGCGGAGCATCGGAACCGCTGTCGGCTTCGGCCGCCCACACCGAGGGCACGTTCGGCAATATCAAAAACACCGCCAGCAGCAGCCCCAGCACAGCGTTGTTCAGGCGTTGGCGCAAGCGACGGAACACCAGTTCGATGTCCCAGGCTTCCAGGTGCGTGCGGCGGTTCAGATAAAGGCTGAACCCGCAGGCGACGTAGATCGGCTCCCAGACCACCAGCACCAGCGCATAAAAAGCGTTGGTCAGGTGCTCCAGCCAGCGCCAGTCGTGGTCCGCCGCAAGAATCAGCGATTGCCAGTCCCAATCGGTTTCAATCGGCTGCGGCAGGAGCATGTAGAACAGCACCATCAAGCCGATCCATAACGCCGTTTCCAGATGCACGCCGATGATCGTCAGCCATTGCGCAGCGCCCGCGTTGCGCTGCGAAAGCACGGTTACTCGCTGCTGTCGCGCGTTGCCATCGAGGCCCTCAAGTTGCATCACTGGCATCAGAAAGCTGCGGCTCAGGCTCAGCCGGCGCCAGGTCAGGCTGGCCAGCAATTGAGGTTTGAGCAGCCGTGGCCACTCGCGCAACGCTTGCTTGAGCGACGGTGTTTCGCCGAACAGCGCTTTGGAAAGGATGTACAGCGGCAGGCGTTCGTAGGCTGGTTTCAACCACCAGAAAATAAACACCGCCAGCGACGGAGAATCCCACAGCAGCAGACTGAGCACGGCAAACAGCGGCAGGGTGACGATGGCCCAACTGGTCATCAACAGACGTCGGTGCTGCTGAGACATCAGCACGCCGAGATCCATGGCTTCCCAGCTTGTGCGTGGACGGATCACCACCGTGGCGTCACTCAGGCGCATGGCGATTCCTTCCGGCGAACAACAGATAGGCCGCGACCATTAACCAGAGCCCGGCGCCGACCAGGTATTTGGTCAGCGGGGCGACACTGGTTTTCGACGACCAATAGGCCTCGATGAACGCCGCGATCAGCAGAAACACCATCACTCCGCAGATCAGCAAGACGCTTTTGCGCGCCGCGCGTTTCAAGGCTTCGGCGCGGGTCAGGCGCCGGGGGGCAATCAGCGCCCAGCCGAGTTCCAGGCCGGCCGCGCCGGCGAGGGCAATCGCCGTCAGTTCGAAGGCGCCATGGCCGATGACGAACGGCCAGAAGGTCTGGCCGAAACCGATCTCGGTCAGGTGCCCGGCGACCGCGCCGATCACCAGCCCGTTATAGAACAGAAAGAACGCGCTGCCGATGCCCATCAGCAATCCGCTGGCGAAGGTCTGGAAGGCGATGCTGATGTTGTGCATCACGTAGTAACCGAACATCACCCAGTCTTCGCTGGCCGCGCGCTCGGCGGGGCGACCGAGGTGGCCGGCGACGGGGTCGTACATGCCTTGCATCTCACGCACCTGTTCGGCGGGGATCAGGTTGTAGACCAGCTCGGGAAACCCATACACAAACACACCGACACCGATCAGGCTGCCGAAAAACAACAGCGCCGCGACCAGCACAAAAGGCCATTCGGCGCGCACCAGTCGCGGAAAATCGGCGAGGATAAAGCTCAGCAGATTGGCCCCGAGACGACTGCGATGGCGATACAACTGCTGATGCCCGCGCAGCACTTGCTGTTGCAACGAGTCGATGAGGAAACTGCTGTAACCGCGCTCCTGCGCCAACGCCAGGTGCTGGCAAAGTCGGCGATAGGCTTTGGGGAAAGCGCTGACCTGCGAGGTGCCCTTGCCGCGTTCAAGACGTTCGAGGGCCAGCGCAAAACGCTCCCATTCGACCTTGTGGCGACTTTCGAAGAGGCTTTGCTTCATGTCGGGCCCAACAAGCCGCGTGCGATGCCGTTCAGTTCCGCCACGGCTTTGGGCGCGGAAATGTGCAGCGGCTGGGCGAGCAGGGCGGCCAGTTCATTGACCCGCGCTGCTGACAATTCGCCCTGACGTTCGGCAAACCCGAGCACCGCGCGTTGTTCGCTGAGGGTCAGCACAACGGGTGAACGGCGCGGTTCGGCCTCGGGCAGTTGCGGGCGGGTCAGCTTGCGTTCGCTGTAGACCACCAGCGTGCCGGCGGCAATGTCGCCGAGGCGTTTGAACGTCGGATGATGCAGGCAGCTGAGGGTGCCGAGAAAGTAGCCGAACGGCAGCAGATCGACGAAGCGCAGCAGGTTGCGCAGCAATGACGCCGACCAGCCCACCGGTGTGCCGTCATCGTGGACCACGCGCAGGCCCATCCACTGTTTACCAGGCGACTGGCCCTGACGCAGTACTTCGAACAGCACCATGTACCACCAACTGATCGCGAACAGCAGCAACGAACCGAGACCCAGACCCAGCTTGCCGAGGAACGCCAGCGCGATAAACAGCACGCCCGCGATCACACCGCGAATGCCCAGATCGATCGCGAACGCCACAGACCGCACCATCAACCCGGCCGGACGCAGGGGCAGGTCGATGCCTTCCGGCGTTTCGACCTGATGCCGCGTATCCAGCGGCGGGGCCAGCGATGCTTTCCTTGGCGGTGCTGTGGTCTCGAGCATGGGCTACCTGATGTTCGCCTGTTCGGGGTGCAAGTGCGTCCGATGCTAGCAGCCTCTCGGGGGGAAACGACATCACTATGTATTGCACCGCGTGTGAGGCAACGTGCAGAAATGACGCGAGGCTGGCCGCGACAAGGGTTGAGCGCCTAGACTTTGCCGATCTTCAGTTCAGGAACCGCCCGTGACTTCAATCTTCTGGTACGACTACGAAACCACCGGCATCAATCCGCGTAACGACCGCCCGCTGCAGGTCGCCGGGATTCGCACTGACCACGAGCTCAACGAAATCGACGCGCCGGTCAACCTCTACTGCCAGCCCAGTGAAGACATCCTGCCGCACCCGGCGGCCTGTGCAATTACCGGCATCACCCCCAGCCAGCTCGCCGAAAAAGGTTTGAGCGAAGCCGACTTCATGACTCGCGTACACGCGCAACTGGCCGCGCCCGGCACCTGCGGCGCAGGTTACAACACCTTGCGCTTCGACGACGAAATGACCCGTTACAGCCTCTATCGCAACTTCTTCGATCCCTACGCCCGGGAATGGCAGGGTGGCAACAGTCGCTGGGATCTGATCGATGTGGTGCGCGCCGCGTACGCATTGCGCCCGGACGGCCTGGTCTGGCCGACCGATGACGAGGGCCGCGTCACCCTCAAGCTCGAACGCCTGACCGCCGCCAACAACATCGATCACGGGCATGCCCACGAAGCGTTATCCGACGTGCGCGCGACCATCGCGCTGGCCAGACTGATTCGCGAGAAACAGCCGAAGCTCTATGACTGGCTGTTTCAATTGCGCAGCAAACAGAAGGTCATGGATCAGATTCGCCTGTTGCAGCCGCTGGTGCATATTTCCGGGCGCTTCTCGGCGGCACGCAGTTATGTCGGCGTGGTCATGCCGTTGGCCTGGCACCCGAAAAATCGCAATGCGTTGATTGTCTGCGACTTGCACCTCGACCCGCAGGGCTTGCTTGACCTGGATGCGCAAACCCTGCGCCAGCGCCTGTACACGCGCCGCGACGATTTGCTCGAAGGCGAATTGCCGGTGCCGCTCAAGCTGATTCACATCAATCGTTGCCCGGTGGTGGCGCCGTTGTCGGTGTTGCGCGCCGTAGATCAGCAGCGACTGGGTCTGGACATGGCGCTTTATCAGGCGCGAGCACTGCGACTAACTGACGCACAACAAGTTTGGAAAGATAAAGTCGCGGCGATTTATGCCAGCGAAGATTTCACCCCCAGCGAAGATCCGGAACAACAGTTGTACGACGGATTTATCGGTGACCGTGATCGGCGTCTGTGCGAGCAAGTGAGAACCTCCGATCCGGCACAATTAGCGCAAGAGCAATGGCCGTTCGATGATGAACGTTTGCCTGAATTACTCTTTCGATATCGAGCGCGTAACTTTCCCGATACGTTGAATTCTGAAGAGCAAGAACGCTGGAGAATATTTTGCCAGCAGCGTTTGTCGGTGCCTGAATGGGGGGCTCCAAATACCCTGACATCATTTATCAACACGGCCGAGCAGTGGCTGCTTAGTGCGACGCCGATGCAGAGCGCGGTGATCAATGAATGGCAGAGTTATGTCCAGGCATTACGCAAACGTTTGGATCTTTGAAATCGAACATGCCCGGCATAAATGTCGGGCATAAAAAAACGCCAGCATTGGCTGGCGTTTTTTTTTCGTCACCGATCAATCAGCGACGGGCGTTGCGGCTTAGCCCAGCAGGGTAGCCCAGCCTTCAACCACGTCACCGCCCCACTTGGCTTTCCACTCTTTCAGAGTTTTGTGGTTGCCACCTTTGGTTTCGATGACTTCGCCGTTGTGCGGGTTTTTGTATTGTTTAACTTTGCGAGCACGCTTGGTGCCGGTAGTTTTTACTGCGCCGCCGCGTGGTGCTTTGGTTTTCGACTCTGGGTCCAGCAGCGCGATGATGTCACGCAGCGACTTGGAGTATTCGCCCATCAGGGTGCGCAGTTTGCCTTCGAATTCCAGCTCGGTTTGCAGTTTGTCGTCTTGCGACAGGTTCTTCAAACGGGCTTGCAGCTCTTTGATAGCTTCTTCGGTGGCGCGATATTCGTTGATCAAGGACATGAGAACTACCTTATGTGGAGGTGTTGAATGGCAGGGGACAGTGCCGCAATAATAGTCAGGCTGTTTCATCAAGTAAACATTTAACCGGAGTTTTTATTTAAATTAGTTACGATTAATAGGCATGAATTGATTGTTCCGTTAAATAGTGTGATGCAGTCATCACAGATATTCACAAAGATCTGTTGATGCGATGCCACTAGAGCGCCATCACGTTGACGTTTATCCCCGTCAAAAAGCCGTATCGTCTGCCTAAACCCACGCCAGCGCTCATCAATACTGCAGTTTTCCCGCGCAGTCGCTAGAATGGCGGCCTTTGCGAAGTTCTGGAGTCTTCCCCTCATGCGCACTTTTCGTCTGGTGATTTCTTGCCCGGACCGCGTTGGCATCGTTGCCAAAGTCAGTAATTTTCTGGCAGCCCACAATGGCTGGATCACCGAAGCGAGCCACCACTCGGATAATCAGGTGGGTTGGTTCTTCATGCGTCACGAAATTCGTGCCGATTCGCTGCCATTCGGTATTGAAGTATTGCGCGAGAAGTTTGCGCCGATCGCCGAAGAGTTCTCGATGGACTGGCGCATCACCGACACCGAGCAGAAGAAGCGCGTAGTGCTGATGGCCAGCCGCGAATCGCACTGTCTGGCGGACTTGCTGCACCGCTGGCACAGCGATGAGCTGGATTGCGAAATTTCCTGCGTGATTTCCAACCACGACGACCTGCGCAGCATGGTCGAGTGGCACGGCATCCCTTATTACCATGTGCCGGTCAATCCGCAGGACAAGCAACCGGCGTTCGATGAAGTGTCGCGTCTGGTCAAACAGCACGACGCTGAAGTGGTGGTGCTGGCGCGCTACATGCAAATCCTGCCGCCGGACATGTGCCGCGAATATGCACACAAGGTCATCAACATTCACCACAGCTTCCTGCCGTCGTTCGTCGGCGCCAAGCCGTACCACCAGGCTTCCCTGCGTGGTGTGAAACTGATCGGCGCGACCTGCCACTACGTGACCGAGGAGCTGGATGCCGGCCCGATCATCGAGCAGGACGTGGTACGTGTCAGCCACAGCGACAGCATTGAAGACATGGTGCGTTTCGGCCGTGACGTCGAGAAGATGGTGCTGGCTCGCGGCCTGCGTTACCACCTCGAAGATCGCGTGCTGGTGCACGGCAACAAGACCGTGGTGTTCTGATCGAGCGCCCGCAGGCTTGAAAAACCAAGGGTCTGGGCGTTCAATCGTCCAGACCCTTTGTCATTTCTGCTTTGAGGAAAAGCCATGACCGATCCACTGGACAAAGCCACTTCCAAAGCACCGGCGACGTTGGGCGAGGGTTGTTTGAGTCGCTACGACCCGGAGGACATGAGCCCGGAGGATGGCACCGAGTTTCCCGGTGCGGCCGAGTTGTGGGAGCAGGTAAAACCAGAGTCGGACGATGACACAGTGGATGCCTGAAAAGATCGTCCGATCGCGGCCCGAGCCTTCGGCAGCTCCTACATTGAAACCCAATCCCTGTAGGAGCTGCCGAAGGCTGCGATCTTTTATGCTTGACGCACTTTCATCAGTTTCCTCAGCAACGGCCGCCCGAGCATCAACAAAAACACCGGTCCCCCCACCAGCAGATAAAAGTAATACGTCACCACCCGCCAGATCAGAATCGCCGCTGCTGCAGTCGATTTCCCCACCATCGGCGCCAACAGGGCCGCCGAGGTCAGTTCCGCCGCCCCCGCGCCACCTGGCAACAGACTGAACTGCCCGGCGCCGAGCGAAAGCATCTGCACCAGAAAACTCCACGCCCACTGCAAGTCTGCGCCCAGCCCGCGCAGGGCCAGATACAGCACGCTATAGCGCAGCAGCCAATGCACGCAGGTCAGGGCGAACACCTTGGCAAGGGTTTGCCAGGGCAATTTCAACGTGTCGGTAAACGCGGCGAGAAAGTGCAGCAGCTTGCGCGCCCAACGGCGACGGGTACCGGGCTTGACGTTCCTCCTCGCCAACAGACGCCCGCTCAGCCGGATCAGGGCGCGGTGGTAACGTGCCAGCAACACGCAACTGAACAGGCCGCCAAACAACGACACGGCGCTGACCATCAGCAGCCATTCGAGGCGATCGCTGAGGTGCTGGAACAGCGCGTAAATCAGAATCCCACTCAACGCACAGAGAAAGAACAGCAAATCGCTGAGCTGGTCCATGGCAAACACCGCACTGCCACGCGCCGGACGTACGCCGCTGCGCGCCAGTAACGCCATGATCGTCAGCGGCCCGCCACTGCCGCCGGGTGTGGCGCAATAGGCGAACTCAGCGGCCATGACCACGCCGAGACTTTTCAGTGGCGTGACGCGCTCGCGCTGATCGCCGAGCAACAAGCGTAAACGCAAGGTATTGATGCCCCAGCAGAGCAGGATCATGCCGAACATGACCAGCAGCCAGTGCAGCGGAAAACTTTGCAGACGCGCCCAGATTTCGCCGCCGCCCAGCACCACCGGGATCAGCACTGCCGCGAGCAAGCCGATCAGTAACAGAATGCCGCGACTCATGCGACGTGTTCCAGTTGACCGCGCTGTTGTGCCAGCCAGTTGATTTTGCTCATCGGTACGCGTCCATCCGCCAGCAGTTGTTGAAGAGTGTGCAGCCAATAATCACGGGAAAAACGGTGACGCATGTCCACGGGGTGCAAGCCTAGCCGAATCACCGGCGCCTGGCGCCAGCGCTGTTGCCGCTGCTCGCTGAGCATTTTTGACAGGCCTCGACGCCAGGCACTGCGGGCGCTCCAGACCAGACCGGGGGCCGGTATGGGGGTGAAGTCCGGCAGAAGATAAAGATGTTGCGGGTCACTGGTGTAACTCAGCGGCAATTGGCGCAAGGCTTGGCGGGTGCCGTCGCTCATCAGCCAGGCCGGGGCGACGAAACCGTGTAGTGGCCAGTTGTGGCGCTGGAACACTTCGATACCGGCGCGCAGGCGGGTCAGGGCGGCGTCGTGGGACAACCGATAGAACTCGCCTTCGTGGGTATAAACGCGGCGCATGAACCAGTCTCGCGGGGTGTGCGGGCCGGGTTCCTGATCGTCATGGTAATAACCGTGCAGCGCCAGTTCATCACCGCGTGCCACGCGTTCGCTGAGCATTCGCGAAAACGCCGGATGAGCGTCGAGCGTGTCGTGGCGGTGGAAGTCCGGCACGACCAGCCACGTCATCGGCACGTTGCCCAGGGCGTCGATCGCTTCGACAAACGGCTGGTAATCCGCCCACGTCGAAGGTGCTACATCGTGCAGCACCAGCAACACGGCGGGTTTGGCGAGGGGCTCAGCCATTGGCAACTCTGGGCAACGAATCACCGAGCACGGCGTGATAGTGACCCAGCAGGCTGTCCACTACCGTGTCCCAGGCGTAATGTTGGTCGACATGTTGGCGGGCTTGCTGGCCAAGCCGGGTGTTGCCACGGCTGAATAGCTCACGCACCGCATTGGCCATCGCTTGCGGGTTGTTCGGCGTGCAAAGCAGGCCGCACGATTCATTGACGATTTCGGTAAACGCGCCAGCCGCGACGGCCACCACCGGAATGCCGCAGGCCATGGCTTCAAGAATCACCAGGCCGAAGGTTTCCTGATCGCCGGCATGCAGCAACGCATCGGCACTGGCCATCAATTGCGCGACCCGTGGGGCCGGGCAGAACTCATCGATGACACTGACGTTGTCCGGCACCACGGCGGGCATCGACGAGCCAACCAGCAACAGGTGATAACGCGGGCCCAGCCGCTGCATGCATTTGAGCAGCACCGGCAGGTTTTTCTCTTTCGAGCCTCGTCCAGCGAAGATCAGCAGGCGCGTGTCTTCGGCGAGGCCCAACTCGGCGCGCAGATTGCGGTCGCCAGCGTGCGGATGAAAAATTTGCAAATCGACGCCCAGCGGTTGCACGAAGACATTGCGTACGCCGAGGCTGCTGAGCTTGTCGGCCATGACTTGGCTTGGCGCCAGCACTCGATCGAAATTGCCGTAGAGCTTGGTGACGTATGCTTCGACATTCGGCGTGAGCCAATGGCCCATGCGATTGCCGACCAGCAGCGGCAGGTCCGAGTGATAGAAGCCGATCACAGGCACATCGAGTTGCCGCCGCGCATCAAGCGCGGCCCAGGCGGTCAGATAAGGGTCACCGACTTCGATCAGATCGGGCTGTAAATCCTGCAGGACGTTTCGCCAAGGCGCGAGGCGCAGCGGGAAGCGATACCCTTTGCCGAAGGGCAGGGCAGGGGCGGGAACCGTGTAAACGCCGTCGTCTTCGCCGAAATGCGCACCGGGGATCAACAGGCTGTGACGAATGCCAGGCTTAAAGCCGAGGCGACGATGTTTGGCATCCAGATACGTCCGTACGCCACCGCTGGCCGGGGCGTAGAACATGGTGATGTCGGCGATGTGCACGGTGATCAACCCTCCGCTGCGTGGTTCTCCCTTGGTTGACCTTTATCAAGAATAGATGTTCGGTCGGGATTGCGCGGTAGAGCCCCTCACCCTAACCCTCTCCCGGAGGGAGAGGGGACTGACCGAGGTGTCTGGGCTTGATTCATCGACCTGAACGTCTTCAGTCGAACTCAGGTTTTGAACAGCATGAAGATCGGCTCCCTTTCCCCCTCGCCCCTCTGGGGGAGAGGGCTGGGGTGAGGGGGTAGGCTTTTGATCTTAAATCCGGAAACTACCCACAAGCTGTTTCAACCGCGAAGCCTGCTGCTCCAGATCCGAACAAGCCCGCAACGTCGCCTGCAGGTTCTCCACGCCTTCCTGGTTCAGCGTGTTGATCTCGGTGATATCAACGTTGATCGACTCGACAACGGCGGTCTGCTCCTCGGTCGCCGTGGCCACCGACTGGTTCATCCCGTCGATTTCGCCAATGCGCTGCGTCACGCTGTTCAAGCGTTCCCCGGCAAGGTTGGCGATCTCCACGCTGTCCTGACTGTGGCGCTGGCTGTCGCTCATAGTACTCACCGATTCACGGGCGCCGACTTGCAGCTCCTCAATCATTGTCTGCACCTGTTGCGCAGATTCCTGGGTGCGGTGGGCGAGGTTGCGGACTTCATCTGCGACCACCGCGAAACCACGGCCAGCCTCACCGGCACGCGCCGCTTCGATCGCCGCGTTGAGCGCCAGCAGGTTGGTTTGCTGGGAAATGCTGGTGATCACTTCAAGAATCTGACCGATGTTCACGGTTTTGCTGTTCAGCGACTCGATGTTGCTGCTCGACGCGCTGAGCATGCTCGACAGCTGGTTCATTGCCTTGATGCTGCGATCCACCACCTGCTGGCCGTCTTCGGCGAGGCCGCGTGCATCACTGGCCTGGTTCGACGCCTGTGCAGCATTGCGGGCGATTTCCTGGGCGGCGGCGCCGAGCTGATTGATCGCAGCGGCCACGCTGCTGGTGCGCGAGGCTTGCTGATCGGAGTTGTACATCGACGAGTTCGACGCGGCGACCACGCGCAGCGCCACTTCGTTGACCTGGCCGGTGGCTGACGACACTTCGCGGATCGAACTGTGGATACGCTCGACGAAACGGTTGAAAGCGGTACCCAGAATGCCGAATTCATCGTTATTGACGATGGTCAGGCGTTTGGTCAGATCGCCTTCACCGTCGGCGATGTCTTCCATGGCACGGGTCATCACGTGCAGCGGCTGGATCAGCAGGCGGATCAGCATGCCGAGCAACGCGATGATGATCGCCACGGCGATGATTGTCGCAATCACTGCCGAGGTGCGGAACTGGCTAAGCATCGCGAACGCCTGGTCTTTATCAACCGACAATCCGATGTACCAGTTCACCGACGGCAGGCCTTTGATCGGCGCGAAGGTGACGATGCGGGTCTTGCCATCAACGGTGACTTCACTGAAATCGCTGCTGATGCGCGGGGTGTCCTGTGGATAGGCTTCCTTGAGTGATTTCATCACCAGGGCCTTGTCCGGGTGCACGAGGATCTTGCCGTCGGCGCTGACCAGGAACACATAACCCATGCCGTCGAAATCGCGGGCGGCGAGGGTATCGACCAGCGATTGCAGGCTCAAGTCGCCGCCGACCACGCCGACGCTCTGACCGGCCTTTTTCGAGGCGGTGGCGATGGAGATGATCAGTTGCCCGGTGGCGGCGTCGATGTACGGTTCGGTCAGGGTCGAGGTGCTGCTGCTCTCGGCACCTTTATACCAAGGGCGCACGCGCGGATCGAAACCGTCCGGCATTTTCGTGTCCGGGCGAATGGTGAAGTGCCCGGTGGCATCGCCCAGATAAGTGGCCATGAACGTCGAAGTCAGGGTCTTCTGTTCCAGCAGGCTGGCGACGTTGGCCGGTTCCGGGTTGATGGCGATGTTCTGGGCGGCGTTTTCGATCAGCAGAATGCGACCGCTGAGCCAGGTCTGGATATTGCCGGCGGTGACCTCGCCCATTTCGTTGAGGTAGTTGTTCAGGTCATCGCGGATTGCGTTGCGCTGTAGCCAGTCGTTGTACAGCGTAAACGAGGCGAAGGCGGCGATGACGATGAGGGCGGCGGCAAGCAAAATTTTATGGCTGAAGCGCAGATTTTTGTTCATGGCTTGGGGTTCCGCTAAGGTCTTAATGTCCTGGGCGTGCTTTTATAAAGGCGCGCAATATGGGCAAAGGTGAATGCAAACTGATATTTCCGACTCTCCTTAGGGAAATGTCCGACCGACTTTTCAGTCAGGTTCACGCTTTATCTATCGGCCAAAGTGAATCAAAGATTAACCATGGGTGACAAAATGCCTGACTCATCGCAACTCGTAATCGGCGCCGATCTCACCGCGCAACCGATTGGTCAGGCCATGCGCCTGGCGAACCGCCACGGCCTGATCGCCGGCGCGACCGGTACCGGTAAAACCGTCACCTTGCAGCGTCTGGCCGAAGCGTTCAGCGACGCCGGTGTCGCGGTTTTCGCCGCTGACATCAAGGGTGACCTGTGTGGCCTCGGTGCTGCCGGCAACCCGCAGGGCAAGGTCGCCGAGCGCATCGCCGGGATGCCGTGGCTCGACTACAAGGCGCAGGCGTACCCGGTGACCTTGTGGGACATCCACGGTCAGTCCGGTCATCCATTGCGCACAACGTTGAGTGAAATGGGCCCGCTGTTGATCGGCAGCCTGCTGGAACTCACCGACAGCCAACAGGCGGCGTTGTATGCCGCTTTTAAAGTGGCCGATCGCGAAGGGTTGTTGCTGCTGGACCTGAAAGACCTGAAGGCGCTGCTCAATCACCTCAAGGACAACCCGCAAATGCTCGGCGAAGACGCCGCGCTGATGACCACCGGTTCCAGTCAGGCGCTGCTGCGCCGTCTGGCGACGCTGGAACAGCAGGGCGCCGAAGCCCTGTTCGGCGAACCTGCACTGCAACTCGAAGACATCTTGCAACCCGCCGCCGATGGGCGTGGACGGATTCATCTGCTCGATGCCAGTCGTCTGGTGCATGAGGCGCCAAAGGTCTACGCAACGTTTTTGCTGTGGCTGCTGGCGGAGTTGTTCGAACAGCTACCGGAGCGCGGCGATGCCGACAAACCGCTGCTGGCGTTGTTTTTCGATGAAGCGCATTTGTTGTTTGGCGATACGCCCAAGGCCTTGCAGGAGCGTCTGGAGCAAGTGGTGCGGTTGATCCGCTCGAAAGGCGTTGGCGTGTATTTCGTCACGCAATCGCCGGCAGACTTGCCGGATGATGTGCTGGCGCAACTGGGCCTGCGCGTGCAGCACGGCTTGCGCGCATTCACCGCCAAGGAGCAGAAATCCCTGCGTGCAGTGGCGGACGGCTTCCGGCCGAATCCGGCGTTCGACACGTTGGCGGTGCTGACCGAGTTGGGCATCGGCGAGGCATTGGTCGGCACGCTGGCCGAGAAGGGCACGCCGGAGATGGTCCAGCGTGTGCTGGTGGCACCGCCGCAATCGCGGATCGGGCCGCTGACGGAAACCGAGCGTACGCTGCTGATCGCCGGGTCGCCGTTCAAGGGGCGCTATGACAAGCCGATCGATCGTGAATCGGCGTACGAAATCCTCATGGGCCGCAAAGGCCTGGCACCTGAGGCCGAAACCGCCGACGCAAAACCCGCGCCTGAAGAGCCAAGCCTGGCCGACAGGGCCGGAGAATTCCTCGGCACAGCCGCCGGCCAGGCACTGAAATCAGCCATGCGCCAGGCCGCCAACAATTTGGGCAAACAACTGGTACGCGGCCTGATGGGCTCTTTATTAGGCGGCAGCAAACGCCGCTGAAAGTAAAGATCGCAGCCTGCGGCAGCTCCTACAGGAGTTAATGTAGGAGCTGCCGCAGGCTGCGATCTTTTGACCTTGCTTCAGGTTTTGTCTTTGGCGTGTGCCGCCAATCGTTCCAGCGCCGCGCGTAACCCCGGATCACTGATCCCGTCGGCTGTCGCCTGAATTGTCGCCGCGGCATCCGTCGACAAATCCATCGTATTGCCAACCACCGCGCGCTGCACCGTCGGCGGCTGCACTTTGAACAGAATCCGCGTCAAACTGGCGAACTCGTCAAACATCTGCAATTGCCGCTGCAAGCGTTTTTGCTGATAGCGCAGGCGCGTGGCCCAGTGGCCATCGGTGACAATCAGCAACAAACTGCCCTCACGCCACGAGGCGACATGGCAATGTTCACGGGCGGCAGGTTGCAGTTGGCTTTCGAGCAGACGCTGCAAATGCCCCAGTCGCTGGGCATGGCCGAGAATGGCTTTGAGCGGCTTGGCTTCGCGCAGGAGAACGGCGGGTGCTCTGGCCGTAAGAGGGCGAAATGCCATGATTGAACACCTGAAGTAACAGAAACGCCATGGTAGCAGAAAGGCCGAAATCACTCGCCCATTGCTTTTGCCCCCGCTTTACCCATTAAATCAACGACTAACTTCTGCCTTTTATGACTTGAAGTTGAGCAAAACGCCCCTATTTTAAGTGAGCCCCGTCAAAGCGCAGTGCCAGCATCGTGGAACATCGCCACTTTCCTCACTTCCGTTTCCGGGTAGAATGCTCGTTCGCATGCGGCCATGAGGGCTGCACGGGCGACGCTCACGGGGCCGCCCTCCATCCCTTTAGTGTGGAAGATCCTGCCGATATGTTTGCGCCTTTGTTAAAGAAACTTTTTGGAAGCAAGAACGAGCGTGAAGTCAAACGCATGCTCAAGACGGTGCAGCTCGTCAATGCCTTCGAAGAGCAAATGGTGGCCCTTTCGGACGATCAATTGCGCGCCAAGACCGCTGAGTTCAAGGCCCGCATCGCCAAAGGGGAAACCCTCGACAAGCTGTTGCCAGAAGCCTTTGCGGTCGCCCGCGAAGCCGGCAAGCGCATCATGGGTATGCGCCACTTCGACGTACAGCTCGTCGGTGGCATGACCTTGCACGAAGGCAAGATCGCCGAAATGCGCACCGGTGAGGGTAAAACCCTCGTGGCAACCCTGGGCGTTTACCTCAACGCATTGTCCGGCAAGGGCGTGCACGTTGTGACGGTGAACGACTACCTGGCGCGTCGTGACGCCAACTGGATGCGCCCGCTGTATGAATTCCTCGGCCTGACCGTCGGCGTCGTGACGCCGTTCCAGCCGCCGGAAGAGAAACGTCTGGCCTACGCCGCCGACATCACCTACGGCACCAACAACGAATTCGGTTTCGACTACCTGCGCGACAACATGGCGTTCAGCATGGAAGAAAAATTCCAGCGCGAACTCAACTTTGCCGTGATCGATGAAGTCGACTCCATCCTCATCGACGAAGCGCGTACCCCGCTGATCATTTCCGGTCAGGCCGAGGACAGCTCCAAGCTGTACATGGAGATCAATAAGCTGATCCCGCAGCTGGAACTGCACGTTGAAGAAGTCGAAGGCGAAGTCACCAAGGCTGGCCACTACACCGTTGACGAGAAGACCCGTCAGGTCGAACTCAACGAAGCCGGTCACCAGTTCATCGAAGACATGCTCACCCGCGTCGGCCTGCTGGCTGAAGGCGAGAGCCTGTACTCGGCGCATAACCTGGGCCTGTTGACCCACGTCTATGCCGGTCTGCGTGCGCACAAGCTGTTCAACCGCAACATCGAATACATCGTGCAGGACGGCCAGGTCGTACTGGTCGACGAACACACCGGTCGTACCATGCCCGGCCGTCGTTTGTCCGAAGGCCTGCACCAGGCCATCGAAGCCAAGGAAGGTCTGAACATCCAGGCCGAGAGCCAGACCCTGGCCTCGACCACGTTCCAGAACTACTTCCGTCTTTACACCAAGCTGTCCGGCATGACCGGTACCGCTGACACCGAAGCGTTCGAATTCCACCAGATCTATGGTCTGGAAGTGATGGTCATTCCGCCGAACAAACCGTTGGCGCGTAAAGACTTCAACGACCTGGTGTTCCTCACCGCCGAAGAGAAGTACGCGGCGATCGTTGCCGACATCAAGGAAAGCATGGCGGCCGGCCGTCCGGTGCTGGTGGGTACGGCGACCATCGAAACTTCCGAGCACATGTCCGCATTGCTCGTGAAGGAAGGCATCGAACACAAGGTTCTCAACGCCAAGTTCCACGAAAAAGAAGCCGAGATCATCGCGCAGGCCGGTCGTCCGGGCGCACTGACCATCGCCACCAACATGGCCGGTCGTGGTACTGACATCCTGTTGGGCGGCAACTGGGAAGTTGAAGTCGCGTCGCTGGAAGACCCGACGCCTGAGCAGATTGCCCAGATCAAGGCCGACTGGCAGAAGCGTCACCAGCAAGTGCTGGAATCCGGCGGTCTGCAGGTGATTGCTTCCGAGCGTCACGAGTCGCGCCGTATCGACAACCAACTGCGTGGCCGTGCCGGTCGTCAGGGCGATGCCGGTTCGAGCCGCTTCTACCTGTCGCTGGAAGACAGCCTGATGCGCATCTTCGCTTCTGATCGAGTGAAGAACTTCATGAAAGCCCTGGGCATGCAGCCGGGCGAAGCGATCGAACACCGCATGGTGACCAACGCGATCGAGAAGGCGCAGCGCAAGGTTGAAGGCCGTAACTTCGACATTCGTAAACAACTGCTCGAGTTCGACGACGTCAACAACGAACAGCGTAAAGTGATTTATCACATGCGTAACACGTTGCTGGCCGCTGACAACATCGGTGAAACCATCGCCGACTTCCGTCAGGACGTACTCAACGCCACCGTCAGCGCCCACATTCCACCGCAATCGCTGCCAGAGCAGTGGGACGTGGCCGGTCTGGAAGCGACGATTGCCAGCGACTTCGGCGTGAAACTGCCGATCCAGCAATGGCTCGACGAAGACGATCACCTGTACGAAGAAACCCTGCGCGAGAAGCTGATGGCTGAGCTGATTGCCGCGTACAACGAGAAAGAAGACCAGGCGGGTGCCGAGGCACTGCGCTCCTTCGAGAAGCAAATCGTTCTGCGCGTGCTGGATGACCTGTGGAAAGACCACCTGTCGACCATGGATCACCTGCGTCACGGCATCCACTTGCGTGGCTACGCCCAGAAGAACCCGAAGCAAGAGTACAAGCGCGAGTCGTTCACGCTGTTCTCCGAGCTGCTCGATTCGATCAAGCGCGACTCGATCCGTGTGCTGTCGCACGTTCAGGTTCGCCGCGAAGATCCGGAAGCCGAAGAGCAACGTCTGCGTGAGGAAGCTGAAGCACTGGCCGCCCGCATGCAGTTCGAACACGCTGAAGCGCCAGGTCTGGAGCAACCGGAATTGCTCGGTGAAGAGGTCGATGTGGCCCTCGCCGCCGCACCGGTTCGCAACGAGCAGAAGCTGGGCCGCAACGAACTGTGCTACTGCGGTTCGGGCAAGAAATTCAAGCATTGCCACGGGCAGATTCAGTAAAACCCGTTTCAATCGCTGAAATACCCGCGCCGCGACCGGCTCCTGCCGTCGCGGCGTTTTGCCATTTAAATCACCGCCGCATCGATTGGCGGTGCTGACATCATTGAGTAAGGAGCGCATTCATGGCTGTTGGTCTTGGTCCTTTGCCAACGTTGCACCCGGTTGCCGGTTTTGAACTCGGTATCGCCTCGGCCGGCATCAAGCGCCCCGGGCGCAAAGATGTCGTTGTGATGCGCTGCGCCGAAGGCTCGACCGTGGCGGGCGTGTTCACCTTGAACGCCTTTTGCGCTGCGCCGGTGATTCTGGCGAAGAAGCGCGTACAGAACGCCGTGCGTTATCTGCTGACCAACACCGGCAATGCCAATGCCGGTACCGGCGAGCCTGGCCTGGCCGCTGCCGAACGCACCACCGCCAAACTGGCGGAACTGACCGGCGTTGCTGCCGAGCAGATTCTGCCGTACTCCACCGGTGTGATCGGCGAGCCACTGCCGGTCGAGAAGATCGAAGGCGCACTGCAAGCTGCGCTGGACGACTTGTCGGAAAACAACTGGGAAGCGGCCGCCACCGGCATCATGACCACCGACACCCTGCCGAAGGGCGCCAGCCGCCAGTTCGAGCATGACGGCGTGACCATCACCGTTACCGGCATCAGTAAAGGCGCGGGCATGATCCGCCCGAACATGGCGACGATGCTCGGCTACATCGCCACTGACGCCAAAGTCTCCCGCGACGTGCTGCACAACCTGATGCTCGACGGCGCCAACAAATCGTTCAACCGCATCACCATCGACGGCGACACCTCGACCAACGACTGCTGCATGCTGATCGCCACGGGCAAGGCTGCACTGCCGGAAATCACCCGCGCCGAAGGCGAGTTGTTCGCCAAACTGAAGCAAGCGGTATTCGAAGTGTGCATGGACGTCGCCCAGGCCATCGTGCGTGATGGCGAAGGCGCGACCAAGTTCGTCACCGTTGAAGTGAATGGCGGCGGCAACCATCAGGAATGCCTGGACGTTGGCTACACCGTGGCACACTCGCCGCTGATCAAGACCGCGCTGTTCGCCTCCGATCCGAACTGGGGCCGGATTCTGGCTGCCGTCGGTCGTGCCGGCGTGCCGGATCTGGACGTAAGCAAGATCGACGTGTTCCTTGGCGAGGTGTGCATCGCCAGCCGTGGCGCGCGTGCGGCGACCTACACTGAGGCGCAGGGTTCGGCGGTGATGCAGCAGGAAGAAATCACCATCCGCATCGAACTGGGTCGCGGCGATTGCAGCGAAACCATCTGGACCACCGACCTGTCGCATGAATACGTGAAGATCAACGCTGAATACCGCACTTGATCTAAAAGGTGGAGCGGGCTGCCGGCCTCATCGCGGGCAAGCCCGCTCCCACAGGGTTCTGTGGTGTACACAAAATTTGTGAGCGACCTCAATCACTGTGGGAGCGGGCTTGCCCGCGATGACGGACGAACAGACGCCAGACATTCTGGATTGTTTCCCTGACAAGAAGGTATTCACCCATGTCCCTGCACCTGATCATCGGCGACAAACTGCTTTCCTCCTGGTCCCTGCGCGCCGCCCTGGCGCTGGAACTGACCGGCGCACCCTATACCGAAGAACTGATCAAGCTCGGCAAGCCCGACACCCGCGAGCTGCTGCTCAAGCATTCGCCGACCGCCAAGGTCCCGCTGCTGCAAACCTCGCGTGGCACTGTCGCCGATTCGCTGGCCATCGCCGAATACCTCGCTGAACAGTTCCCGTCCGAGCAGCTCTGGCCGAGCGATATCTTCGCCCGTGCGCAGGCCCGATCCGCTTGCGCACAAATGCACAGCGGCTTCTTCGCCATGCGCAATCACATGCCGTTCAACCTCAATCACGATGCGCCGCTCAGCCCGGTGCCGCCAGAAGTGAAGGTCGACATCGAACGCATGCTCGCGCTGTGGGCCGAATGCCGTGCCGCCGCCACCGAGAGCGGGCCGTATTTGTTCGGCCGGGTGAGTCTGGCCGACGCCTTCTTCGCGCCGATTGCTGTGCGCCTGCGTACTTATCAAGTGCAACTGCCGGCCGTCGACCAAGCCTATGTTGAAACCGTCTACCAATGGCCCGCGTTCAAGGCGTGGCAAAAGGCTGGACTGGAGGAATTGAATCCGTGAAACGCGTACACGTCGCCGCCGCCGTCATCCGTGACGACAGTGGCAAAATCCTCATCGCCCGCCGCGCCGACACTCAGCATCAGGGCGGTCTGTGGGAGTTTCCCGGCGGCAAGGTCGAGGCTGACGAGACAGTCGAAACCGCGCTGGCCCGTGAGCTGCACGAAGAGCTGGGCATCGTCGTTGGCGCCGCCCGACCGCTGATCAAAGTGCGTCACGATTACCCGGACAAGCAAGTATTGCTGGATGTCTGGGAAGTGTCGGCTTTCACCGGCGAGCCGCATGGTGCCGAAGGCCAGCCATTGGCCTGGGTCACGGCGAAAGAACTGGCGAACTACGAGTTCCCGGCAGCCAATCAGCCGATCGTGGCGGCAGCGCGTTTGCCGGCTGAATACCTGATCACCCCGGAAGACCTGGAGACCCCGGCGTTGCTGCGCGGTATCCAGAAGGCGATTGCCGGCGGGATCAAGTTGATTCAGCTGCGTGCGCCGAATGGCTATGACCCCAAGTATCGCGATCTGGCGGTCGATGCGGCCGGCCTGTGTGCGGGCAAGGCGCAGTTGATGATAAAAGGGCCCTTCGAATGGCTCGGCGATTTCCCGTCTGCCGGATGGCACATCACCTCCGCACAATTGCGTAAATACGCAGCGGCGGGGCGTCCGTTGCCGGCGGAGCGTTGGTTGGCGGCGTCGTGCCACAACGCTGAGGAACTGGCGCTGGCCGAGCAGATGGGCGTGGATTTCGTCACGCTGTCGCCGGTGCAGCCGACGTTGACGCATCCGGATGCGCAGCCGTTGGGCTGGGAGCAGGCTGGGGCGCTGATCGAAGGCTTCAGTAAACCGGTGTTTCTGTTGGGCGGTGTTGGCCCGGTGGAGCGCGAAAAGGCCTGGGGCGTTGGTGCACAGGGTGTGGCGGGGATTCGCGCATTCTGGCCTGATTCTCTGTAAAGGCTGCAGGCCTCATCGCTGGCAAGCCAGCTCCCACAAGGTTTTGTGTCGTTCACAAATGTTGTGTACAACTCGAAACCTGTGGGAGCTGGCTTGCCAGCGATGGCGGCCGGTCAGGCGCTACATCTCTGTCGGTTTTGGGGCCGGTTGCCAGAGAATCTCCGCAATCCCTTGTCGCCGCGCAATCAACCGCGCCGCGACAAACAACAAATCCGACAACCGATTGATATACGCCAGGCCAACCCCGGCCAGCGGCTCAAGCGCATTCAAATGCTGACAGCGCCGTTCGGCACTGCGCGCCAGGCTGCGACACACATGGGCCTGCGCAATCAGCATCGACCCGCCCGGCAAAATGAAATTCTCCAGCGGCCCCAGCTCCTCATTCCACACGTCGATCGCCGCTTCCAGCCGTTCGATTTCCCCTGCGTTCAACGCCTGATACTCGGGCATCGCCAACTCGCCGCCCAAATCAAACAGCCGATGCTGACAAGGCGCCAACACTTCGATCAGTTCATTCAGCCCAGGATAGGCCTCACGTTCGGCAATCAAACCGGCCAACAGCACGCCGACCTGACTGTTCAGCGTGTCGACCTCACCTATCGCCTCGATGCGCGGATGATCTTTCGGCACGCGGCGGCCGTCGCCCAGGCCGGTTTCGCCTTTGTCGCCAGTGCGGGTGTAAATCTTCGACAAGCGAAAGCCCATGGGTTACCTCGGTAGTTGATTGTTTTCGGCTGCGATCGGTGCCGGTTGCGCCAGTGGCAGGCGCAGAGTGAAGCAGGTGCCCTGGCCGGGCGCCGACTGCACTTCCATCTGGCCCTTGTGGTTGTTGGTAATGATGAAGTACGACACCGACAGGCCAAGCCCTGTGCCCTGGCCGATTTCCTTGGTGGTGAAGAACGGCTCGAAGGTGCGTTTGCGCACGTTCTCGCTCATGCCGATGCCGTTGTCTTCCACCTGGATCTCGGCCCATGGCGGATTGAGTTTGGTGCGCAGAATGATCCGCCCGGGCTCGCTGTCGTCCTCGCGCTGGTGAATTGCTTGCGCGGCGTTCTTCAGCAGGTTGAGCAGCACTTGTTCCAGTTCATTGGCGGTGCCCGGTACCGGGCCGAGCGCCGGGTCGAATTGGCGAATGATCGCTTGACCCTTGAAGTCGAAACCGATGGCCAGATCGAAGTCGTTGCCAGCGATGTCCACCGCCTGGTCGATCAGTGCCGGCAAATCGCACGGCGCCATTTGCCGCGTGCTGCGGCGACTGAAACTGAGCATGTGCGTGACGATTTTTGCTGCCCGGGCGCCAGCCTGTTGAATGCCATCAAGCAGTTGCGGCACTTCGCGGCCTTGCAGGTAGCGGTTGACCGTGTCCAGTTCGATGCCCAGTTGTTCGGCGGTTTCGAGGTTCTTCGGCAGCTCTGTCGACAGCCTGCGACGGATGTTCTGCACGTTGTGCAGGATCGCCCCCAGCGGGTTGTTGATTTCGTGCGCCATGCCGGCGGCGAGGCCGCCGACCGAGAGCATTTTTTCCGACTGCACCATCATTTCTTCCAGCGACAGGCGCTGAGTAATGTCATCGATGCGGATCACCACGCCGCGCCCGGCACCGCCCATCAGCGGGTAGAACGTCAGCGCGTAGTGCTTCGGCTCATCGTCCTTGAACCACGTCACCCGCTCGATTTTCGCCACGGTGTGTTGCTCGACGGTCTGCTTGAGCTGCGGCAGGAATGGCTTGAGCGGTTCGAACGCGAGAAAGATCGGCTGGTTCAGCGCCTCGTCCAGGCGTGTCCCGGAGAGGGCGCTGGCTTCCTGGTTCCATTGAGTGACGTAGAGCTGCTCGTCGAGGGCGATCAGCGCCGAGGGCATCGAGTCGATGATGCTGTTGAGGTAGTTCTGGAAACCGGTGAGCTTCTTCTCGATCTTGCTGCGCACCTGCACTTCCAGTTCCAGTTTGCGGTTGGTGTGGCGGGTTTCTTCCGCCAGCCCCTGCGCCTGATCGTAAGCGGCTTGCGAGTCATCGCGGGCGCGCTTGAGCTGCTGCTCACGGGCCTCGATACGCGAGAGCATGGTGTTGAAGGCCTCGGCGAGACTGCCGATTTCATCGTGGTTACCGCGCGAGGCACGCAGGGCGTAGTTTTCTTCGCGGGTGACCTGGCGCGATAACTCTTCGAGCTGGTGGATCGGCCGGGTGATCAGGCGTTTGATCTGGCGGGCAATCACCAGCCACAGCAGCACGCTGAAAATCAGGATGCCGAGGCTCGCGGTCAACGTACCGGTGTAGAAGGCCATCGGCAGTTCGCTGCTCGCCACCAGCAACAGATGGCCGGGCGCGGTGCCGGGGCGGGGCAGGGTGATCAGCTGATTGCTGCGAAATTCGGTGAGCTGCCAGGCTTCGATGTGCCGATAACGCTCGGGCAGTTTCAGTTTGTCGCCGCGCTGCACCTGCGCGAGGCGTTCGCCTTTGCCGTCATATATCGCAGCGGCGCGTAATGGCGAATAACTGTCGAGCTCCTTGAGCAGGCGTTCGGCGCTCTCCGGCGATTGCAGGGACTCGCTGACCAGACTCGGGTTGGCGATCAGTCGGCCGATGGTCTGCAAGGCTTGCGGCGCCATGCTTTCCTGGGAAATGTAGTAGGCGGCGCTGATAAAGGTCAGGTTGGCGACCAGCAACACAGTGGTCAACAGCACCAGCAGGGCGGCCAGCAGTTTCTGGCCGACCGGCAGGTTTTCGAGGCGCTGGCGCAATGGCATCAGGTTTATCGCAGCAAAGGAACAAGTGGCCAGCGTAGCCGCTGCTCAGTCGCTGGGCAATCCAAGGCTGTGCAGATGCGCGACGAGGCGCTGCTGCAATTGCTTGAGGTGCGGCAGGTTCAACTGGTGGCGCGCAGCGACTTTGCAGGCATGGCCCAACAAGTAGCTGATTTCGGTGCGGCGCTGGTTGGCCACGTCCTGATACATCGAAGAGTAATTGGCGGCGGTGGCGTGGATCACCCGTTCGACTTCCTCTTGCAGGTTGTCGGCAGCCGCTGGCTGGCCGCAGCGCTGCAACAATTCGGCGAGTTCGGCGCACAGCGTGGCGACTTCGCAGTGATGCTGCTGCAGCCCGCCGTTACGGCAGCCGTGCAGCACGGTCAGCGGGTTGATCGCACAGTTGAGCGCCAGTTTGCGCCACAGCCGCGTGAGGATGTCGGTGCTCCACTCGTGGGGAATGTTCGCGGCTTGCATATCCTCCAGCCAGATCGGCGCGACCGGGTGAGTGACATCACCCAGCCAAGTGAAGCCGTGACCGGCGAACACCACGCGCCAGTCGCCATCGCGGAAGGCGCCTTCTGTACTGGAAGCGCTGATGCAGCGGGCCTGCGGTACCCCTGTGGCGACGGCGTCCTGGCTGCCGAGGCCGTTCTGCAACAGGATCAGCTCGGCATCCGCCGTCAGGCGCGGGGCGAGGCGGGCGACGGCGCTTTCAGCGTCATAGGCTTTGCAGGCGACCAGCAAGCGTCGGATCGGCTCGGGGCTGTCCGGGGTTTCGCCCGGCACCGCGTAGGTACTGGCCTTACCTTGTTCCACCAGGGTCAAGCCGCCAGCGCCTTGATAACTGCGCAGGCGCTCGACATCCCGCAGGATCAGTCTGACCGGCAAGCGGGCGCGGGCCAGGCGTGTAGCCCACAGGGTGCCGAGACTGCCGGCGCCGAGAATGTGCCAGGTGGTCGACATCAGTTTTTTGCTCGATTGCGTGCAGGCATGTGCGGCTCGCCGTGTTCGTAGGAAAAGACCCGTTATAATGAGCCCGATTTTAACCGCAAGCCAAGCGCGCTCCATCCTCATCGAGCGCGCCTTTTTATTGGAGAGATTACATGCCGTCGTTCGACGTGGTATCCGAACTGGACAAACACGAACTCACCAACGCGGTCGAGAACGCCGTGAAGGAACTCGATCGTCGTTATGACCTGAAAGGCAAAGGCAGCTTCGAGTTCAAGGAAAAAGACCTGACCGTCAGCCTGACCGCTGAAGCCGGGTTCCAGCTGGAAGCGATGATCGAAATCCTCAAGCTGGCCCTGGTCAAGCGCAAGATCGACGTGCAGTGCCTTGAAGTCAAAGACGCGTACGCTTCGGGCAAGCTGATGAAGCAGGATGCCATCCTCAAGGAAGGCATCGACAAGGAGCTGGCGAAGAAAATCGTCGGCCACATCAAAGACGCCAAGTTGAAAGTGCAGGCCGCCATTCAAGGCGAGCAGGTCCGTGTCACCGGCAAGAAGCGTGACGACCTGCAAGAGGCCATCGCGGCACTGCGCGCCAAAGAATTCGGCATGCCGCTGCAGTTCAACAACTTCCGCGACTAAGCTTTTTCGTCGGGAACCTCTCGGCGTTTTCAGCGTCCGAGCCCCAAGCAACGGCAGAAACGATTGAGCCCCAACAGGCTCGGTCTTTCTGCCGCTGATTTTTTCAGCCCGGGTAGCCGGAAATCAGGAGATAGAACATGGATTTGAATGCTGAGGTAGACCACCTGGTCAAGGCGTCCCAGGCGTGGATCCCGATGATCATGGAATACGGCAGCCGCGTGCTGCTGGCCGTGATTACCCTGGCCATCGGCTGGTGGCTGATCAACAAGGTCACGCAAAAACTCGGCGGCTTGCTGGCCCTGCGTAACGCTGATCTGGCGCTGCAAGGCTTTATCAGCAGCCTGGCCAACATCATTCTCAAGGTGCTGCTGATTGTCAGCGTCGCTTCGATGATCGGTGTCGAAACCACCTCGTTCGTTGCTGCGATCGGTGCTGCCGGCCTGGCCATCGGTCTGGCGTTGCAGGGCAGCCTGGCGAACTTCGCCGGCGGCGTGCTGATTCTGCTGTTCCGTCCATTCCGCATCGGCGACTGGATCGAAGCGCAAGGCGTGTCGGGTACCGTCGACAGCATCCAGATTTTCCACACTGTGCTGCGTACTGGCGACAACAAGACCATCATCGTGCCGAACGGTAACCTGTCGAACGGCATCATCACCAACACCAACCGTCAGCCGACCCGTAAGGTTGTGTTCGATGTGGGCGTCGATTACGAAGCCGATCTGCAAAAGGCCCGTCAGGTGCTGCTGGATCTGGCCAAGGATGATCGCGTTCTGCAGGATCCGGCGCCACAGGCGGTGATTTCGACGCTGGGTGACAGCTCGATCACTGTTTCCCTGCGTGTCTGGGTTAAAACCGCAGACTACTGGGACGTGATGTTCATGTTTAACGAACAGTCGCGCGATCGTTTAAAAACCGCCGGTATCGATATCCCGTTTCCACAACGGGTAATTCGTGTAGTTCAGGAAACGGCTGCACAGTAACAACATTGATACCTGGCTTTGCGGTCAGTTAATTAATGAAAAACCCAAGTGCTGTTCGCAGTCTTGGGTTTTTTTATGTCTGTGCTGAAAGTTTGCTGGCTAATAGATAGCCGGCTAATCTTTGTTGTTTGAATGAAGTTGGGCCGGGCATAAAAAAACCGCTCACCTGAGTCAGGTGAGCGGTTCTTGTTAGAGCAGGGCTCTACAGTACGTCAGCTGTGCATCCCTATTAGAGGATGTTCAGTGGGTACTCAACGATCAGACGAGTGTCGTTGTTGTCAGACGAGTAGCCGCTGTACGCGCCGTTGGAGCGATACATGGCGTAACGCAGACGGAACGACAGGTCTTTGGCCGGGCCTTCCTGGATCACGTACTTGGACTCGGCGTTCCACTCGTTCTCTTTACCTTCACCCAGACCGTTGGTCTCGATGTTGTTACCCATTACGTAACGGGTCATGAAGCTCAGGCCAGGGACGCCGTAAGTTTTCATGTTCAGGTCGTAGCGCGCTTGCCAGGATTTCTCCTCGCGGCCCACGAAGTCGGAGATTTGGATGGAGTTGGCCACGAAGATCGTGCTGTTGCCGTCAACGCCATAGTAATAAGCGTTGTCGCCGCTCGACTGCTGGTAGGCAACGGTGAACTTGTGCGCGCCCAGGCTGTAAGCAGCGGCCAGGGACCACAGGTT
Organism: Pseudomonas sp. PB103; assembly: GCF_009764635.1. Taxonomy (NCBI): domain Bacteria; kingdom Pseudomonadati; phylum Pseudomonadota; class Gammaproteobacteria; order Pseudomonadales; family Pseudomonadaceae; genus Pseudomonas; species Pseudomonas sp. PB103. The sequence goes on from NZ_RWIL01000068.1 coordinate 59,454, forward strand.
GTTGTCCACACCCAGAGTGCCGTCACCGATGGCGTCGACCAGGTCACCACGGCTGTCGCCCTTGGTTTTGTAACCGTTCAGGTCGAAGTTCAGCGACTGTTCGTCGTTGATTGGCAACGTGTAGTTCAGGTTGATGTAGTACTTCTTGAAGTAGTCATCAGCGTCGGATGCAGCCAGGGCACCGGTGAAGTTGTCGGTGAAGGCGTAGCTGGCACCAAAGATATTGATGTTGGTCAGGCCTTTGCCGCCAAAACCGTTCTCATCTGGCAGACCGCCGATGCTGTCACGGCCCATACCGGTTTGCTTGCTCAGGGAAGTGAAGCGACCTGCGCTCAGTTCCAGACCTTTGATCTCTTTGGAAGTGATCAGGGTACCGGTCGCGACTTCTGGCAGCAGACGGCTGTCATCGGTAGCGAAAACCGGGCTGGCAACGAATTGCTGACCGTACTTCAGAGTGGTGTCGGATACGCGGAATTTAACTGCGCCGCCGATTTTGCCCTGGGATTTTTCCGGGTTGCCGTCGCTGTCGTTGGCGAACAGGCCGTTACCGCGGTGGCCCGAGCCGCCGTCCAGTTTGACCGAACCCATTGCCATGGCGTCGAGACCGAAGCCAACGGTGCCTTGAGTGAAGCCCGATTCGTAAGTCAGCAGTTGGCTGAGACCGGAATCCTGGCGATAACCAGCAGTACCGGAAGTGCCATTGCCTGCACCGTTTTTAAAGTCACGGTTCATGTATTCAAAACGAGTCTTCAGTTTCAGGCTCTGGTCGCCGATGAAACCTTTGGAATCATCCTGAGAGGATGCCACTGCGAACTGCGAGGTGCCTGCTGCAACAGCCAGGGCGATCATGCTCCACTTCATCACGCGCATCGTGATTTGCTCCTTTGGTTTTTAGAAGAGTACTGCCGTCCCACCTGTTTTATTATCTGGGCGGCTCTTTCTTTTTGTGTCGGCGCAAACTTATATCACGCCGACAATGTTGGCGATACTTGCGAATCTAACGTTTCACCTTCTTTACGACGCCGTCGCAGATGGCTTTGTAGAGGTCGCAAATTCACAGTACCGATGCAATCGGGCCGACAACTTTCTCGCTGTTTTTTAGCCGTTTGCATCGCTAAAAAAGAGTCCCTGGCAAAACACTTGAATCTCCATCGGGCAACCCTGCCACTGTTTTTGTTGGGCTTGAGGCATCCACATCGTGTGGTGCGCTTATAGTCCATATGTGTGCGAATGCAACAAGCGTGCACAAACCGCAATCTCGCTGCGGTTATTTTTCTGCACAACGCGTGTTACCTGTAAAAACCTCATAAATACGGGGCGCAAAGCCCACTTTTACAAGGGCTTGACGCCATTCCTGCAATGGTGTTGCCACGACATCAGTCGCACGCGACAGCCAAAAACGTTACCGGTTCACCCCGTGAGTGAGTATTCGGCGGATGCTTCGACGCATGAGCGTAGACGCACTGTGCGGTTTTGGTGCAAAAAAAATGACACGCTGTCCTGTAATCACACAGTTTGATGAGTGGGCGATCGCGAACGCATCAGGGTTGGTCATTTGCGTGTGTTCATTGCCGTTCTCGGTTCTTTGCTGGTGCAACGTGTCGGTAAATGTCACATGTCGGGGCGTGCGGCGAGTGACGAGAGGGCACTGCTGTCGTGAAGGCTGGCGCAATCGCAGGTATGCTGCCGGTCTGTCGCTTGGTACCGCGTCCTGCGGGATGGCCGCTAAGCTCAATATGTCGAACAGCCGGAGTGCGCGCAGTGTTTGCTTTAGATCCACGACTTCAACAGGACACCCTGACCCTCGGCGACTTCCCGCTCTGCCGATTGTTGTTGTCCAATGACGCCAACTACCCGTGGTTCATCCTGGTGCCTCGTCGCGACGATATCAGCGAGTTGTTTCAATTGGATGTCGCCGATCAACAGCAGTTATGGCTGGAAACCACCGCGCTGGCCGAGTTGCTCAAGGATTTGCTGGATGCGGACAAGATGAACGTGGCGACGCTGGGTAACGTCGTCAGCCAATTGCACATGCACGTGATTGTGCGCAAACGCGATGACGCCGCCTGGCCGGCGCCGGTCTGGGGCAAGCACCCGGCCAAGCCTTATAGCGCCGAGCAAGTGGCCGCCATTCGCGAACGCTTGCGCCTGGTGCTGACCGAAGACTTCACGTTTCTGGAGGGCTGAAGCATGAGCCTGGAACAACGCGTTACCGATCTGGAAAGCCGTCTGGCGTTTCAGGATGACACTATCCAGTCGTTGAACGACGTACTGGTTGCGCAGCAGCGCGTGGTTGATCGTCTGCAATTGCAGATGGCCGCACTGCTCAAGCGTCAGGAAGAGATGGTCGGGCAGTTCGAGTCGTTCGAAGAAGAAGCACCACCGCCGCACTATTGATACGTTTTCAAAGGCATAAAAAAACCGCGTACAGCCAGGCTGTACGCGGTTTTTTATTGCCTTGGATCAGCGACGCGGCAAAGCGGCGATCACGTCCTCGGCTTGCAGGCCCTTGTCCCGGTTCATCACCGAGAACTCCACGCGCTGGCCTTCGACCAGGACGCGGTGGCCTTCGCCACGGATTGCACGGAAGTGCACGAAAATATCATCGCCGGAATCCCGGGAGATAAAGCCGAAGCCTTTGGAGGTGTTGAACCACTTGACGGTACCGGTATCGCGATTGGTCATGTCATAGCTGGTTGGAGCGGCAGCAGGTGAAGAACGATAAAAACTGACGGCCAGGTGCAACACGACGGCCACCAGCGCGATCACCAGGGTGAACAGTACGGCTGGCTGGCCGGCGATGACAGGCATCGGCGCGATCAGGGTCAAGGTTTGCAGGACGACGGTCAGCACCAGCAGCGCGCTGACGAGGTTTTGCAGATGCTGGCGCGGGCCTTTGTTCCAGTAAGGAATCACCGGAGCAATGACCAGGTTCAGCAGGCCGAAAAAGGCCAGGTAGAGAGCATCAGGTTGTTGCAGGTAGGGAACGGCTTCAGATTTCAAGCTGGGTATGAACGACAGCAGCAAAGCGGCTGCGCCCATTAGCAGGTGGACGATTTTCAACATTTTAATTGGCTCACGTTTATGACGGCTCACAAGGAAGAGCTGAAGGCGCACGGTTCGCTTCGTAACAAAATAAAGAGGCGGTAGGCACGTACACGGCATCAGCCTATGCGCAAGACCCCGAAAAATGGGGCATGGCGACACACTGCCTATTTAACAGCAAAGCCTGCAGCTACTCAAATCAGCCCGGCCAGCGGCAAGGTGTTGGTCGATTTGTCGCAGTCTATGTGCCCGATCAGGGCTGCGGGGTGTCGACAGCCTTGCTAGAGTGGGTCTGCACCTTTGGATGAATTCAATCGCCGTTAGGGGGTAAAACATGGCAATCGATATCGGTATCAGTGAAGAAGATCGCAAGTCCATTGTTGAAGGACTGTCGCGTCTGCTGTCGGACACCTACGTGCTGTATTTGAAAACCCACAACTTCCACTGGAACGTCACCGGGCCGATGTTCCGCACGCTGCACTTGATGTTTGAAGAGCAGTACAACGAATTGGCGCTGGCCGTCGACTCGATCGCCGAGCGTATTCGTGCGCTGGGTTTTCCCGCACCTGGGGCCTACGCCACGTACGCGCGTCTTTCCTCTATTAAGGAAGAAACCGGCGTGCCGAGCGCCGAGGACATGATCAAACAACTGGTGGAAGGGCAGGAGGCGGTCACCCGCACTGCTCGCGGCATCTTCCCGCTGCTGGACAAAGTCAGTGACGAGCCTACTGCCGACCTGCTGACCCAACGCATGCAAGTGCATGAAAAAACCGCGTGGATGCTGCGCGCGCTGCTGGAGGCATGATCCGGGCGCGCGTGCATCTCGTACGGTTGCTCGCGCGCTGTCCAGACTCTTACCGGTTGCGTTGGCTTATCCTACGTGGATGGGCAATAAGTCATCTGGCTATAACTTTGCGTCTGCGCTTTTATGGAGGTCACACGGATGTGGCTTTTGAAACCCGCAGAAATGGCAAAGGAGTGTCAGCGATATGGAAGATGCAGACAGGCGCAAGGACAGGATAGTCGGGCCGCCCCAGGATTTGATCGTCGATCCGTTCGTCAACGAGTTTGACATGACGCTGATCCGGCCGTTATCACGGTCGGTACGTTTGAATGGTTATGCGACCTGCCTGCGACTGGAGCAGGTCTACTGGAATATCCTCGGCAACATGGCCGCCGACAATTGCTGTTCGATCAGTTCGCTGTTGTCCCACGTCGATCGCGAAGTGCAACTGCGCCACGGTGGGGTGAAAAACTTCAGCGCGCTGGTGCGGGTAGTGTGCGTGATCAATGGGGGTGGGGCAGTGCCGCCGGCCATTGCCGTCTGAAAAAAGGCGATTGCCATTAAATGCGGGCTGTGCAGTCTTACGGCTGCACAGCCCGCATTTAATGGATATAATCCCGCTCTTTCGCCGCAAAGCCCCGCGCGCGGTGGCAACCTGATCGCCGAGACACCCCCATGCCGATGTACGATTATCAATGTGCTTCCTGTGGTCATCAGTTGGAAGCCATTCAAAAGATCAGCGAGGCACCGCTGGTCGACTGCCCTGCCTGCCAGGCGCCAGAGTTGAAGAAACAACTGTCGATGCCAGGCTTTCGCCTCAGTGGCGGCGGTTGGTACGAAACCGATTTCAAGACCGGCGCCAAGAAGAACCTGGCCGGTGGCGACAAATCTGACTAGGGTTCAACCCCGGGTTGAACGACACGCGTGAGTTTCCGCATTGCTTGAACGCAACGCGATCTCCACCGAATATCGAATGACGAGAAGCGAACCATTATCATGATGCGCAGCCACTATTGCGGCCAACTGAACGAAAGCCTGGAAGGCCAGGAAATTACCCTTTGCGGATGGGTTCACCGTCGCCGCGACCACGGCGGGGTGATTTTCCTCGATATCCGTGATCGTGATGGTCTGGCCCAAGTGGTATTCGATCCGGATCGCGCCGAGAGCTTCGCCGCTGCCGATCGCGTGCGCAGTGAATACGTGGTGAAGATCACCGGTAAGGTGCGTCTGCGTCCAGCCGGTGCGACCAACGCCAACATGGCGTCGGGCATGATCGAAGTGCTCGGTTACGAACTGGAAGTGCTGAACGAGTCGGAAACCCCGCCGTTCCCGCTGAACGAGTTCTCCGACGTCGGCGAAGAAACCCGTCTGCGCTATCGCTTCCTCGACCTGCGTCGTCCGGAAATGGCCGAGAAGCTGCGTCTGCGTTCGCGCATGACCACCAGCATCCGTCGCTTCCTCGACGAGAACGGCTTCCTCGACGTTGAAACACCGATCCTGACCCGTGCCACCCCTGAAGGTGCGCGTGACTATCTGGTACCGAGCCGCACTCACGCCGGTTCGTTCTTCGCCCTGCCGCAATCGCCGCAACTGTTCAAACAACTGTTGATGGTGGCCGGCTTCGACCGCTACTACCAGATCGCCAAGTGCTTCCGTGACGAAGACCTGCGCGCTGACCGTCAGCCAGAATTCACCCAGATCGACATCGAGACCAGCTTCCTCGATGAAAAAGAGATCATGGGTCTGACCGAGCAAATGATCCGCAACCTGTTCAAGGAAGTGCTGGATCTGGAATTCGGCGAATTCCCGCACATGACCTTCGAAGAAGCCATGCGCCGCTACGGTTCCGACAAGCCAGACCTGCGTATCCCGCTGGAACTGGTCGACGTTGCCGATCAACTGAAAGAAGTTGATTTCAAAGTGTTCAGCGGCCCGGCCAACGACCCGAAATGCCGTATCGCTGCTCTGCGCGTACCAGGCGGGGCGAGCATGCCGCGCAAGCAGATCGACGACTACACCAAGTTCGTCGGCATCTACGGTGCCAAAGGCCTGGCGTACATCAAGGTCAACGAGCGCGCTGCCGGTGTTGACGGTCTGCAATCGCCGATCGTGAAAAACATTCCGCTGGAAAACCTCAACGCCATCCTCGATCGCGTTGGCGCCGTTGACGGCGACATCGTGTTCTTCGGCGCCGACAAGGCCAAGATCGTCAGCGAAGCCTTGGGCGCACTGCGCATCAAGCTCGGTCACGACCTCAACCTGCTGACCTGCAAGTGGGCGCCGATGTGGGTTGTCGACTTCCCGATGTTCGAAGAAAACGACGACGGCAGCTTCTCTGCGCTGCACCACCCGTTCACCGCGCCGAAGTGCTCGCCGGAAGAACTGGAAGCCAACCCGGCCGGCGCTCTGTCTCGCGCCTACGACATGGTGCTGAACGGTACCGAGTTGGGTGGCGGTTCGATCCGTATCCACCGCAAGGAAATGCAGCAAGCGGTCTTCCGCCTGTTGGGTATCAACGAAGCGGAACAGGAAGAGAAATTCGGCTTCCTGCTCGACGCCCTGAAGTACGGTGCACCGCCGCACGGTGGTCTGGCTTTCGGTCTCGACCGTCTGGTCATGCTGATGACCGGCGCCCAGTCGATCCGTGAAGTGATCGCCTTCCCGAAAACCCAGAGTGCTGCTGACGTGATGACGCAAGCGCCGGGTGTGGTGGATGCCAAGGCGTTGCGCGAGCTGCACATTCGTTTGCGCGAAACGCCAAAGGCTGAGTAAGACGGGCCTGAAGGCGCATCTTCGGATGCGCCTTTTTTCTTTCTATAGAGAGCAGGTCGAGATTTTTTGTGTGCTGGCCGCTGCATGAGCAGGGCGGGCAACGTTTCAAAGAGAATTCGGAGCGAGTTATGGCAGGTCATTCCAAGTGGGCGAACATCAAGCACCGCAAAGAACGTCAGGATGCCAAGAGAGGCAAGATCTTCACCAAGTGGATCCGTGAGCTGACCGTTGCGGCCCGCCAGGGTGGCGGTGATCCGGGTTCCAACCCGCGTCTGCGCCTGGCGCTGGACAAGGCACTGAGCGCGAACATGAGCCGCGACATCATCGACCGTGCCGTGGCGCGCGGCGCCGGTGCCACCGAAGCGGACAACGTTGAAGAGCTGACCTACGAAGGTTACGGCCCGGGCGGCGTAGCGGTGATGGTCGAGTGCATGACCGACAACCGCAACCGTACCGCGGCAGCCGTGCGCCATGCGTTCAGCAAGTGTGGCGGCAACCTTGGCACCGATGGTTCGGTGGCGTACCTGTTCGAGCGCAAAGGCCAGATCAGCTTCGCGCCAGGCGTCGATGAAGACGCCCTGACCGAAGCGGCGCTGGAAGCCGATGCCGATGACGTGGTCAGCCATGAAGACGGCTCGATCGACGTGTTCACCTCGTTCACCAGTTTCTACGCGGTGCGTAACGCGCTGGAAGCGGCCGGGTTCAAGGGTGATGACGCCGAAATCGTCATGCAGCCGACCACCAGCGCCGAGCTGGATCTGGAGGGTGCCGAGAAAGTGCTCAAGCTGATCGACATGCTTGAGGATCTGGATGACGTGCAGAACGTCTACTCCAACGCAGACATTCCGGAAGACGTCGCCGCTCAGCTCGGTTGATGTAAATAGAAAGGTCGCAGTTTTTGCTGGCTCTACACTTCCCCTGTAGGAGCTGCCGAAGGCTGCGATCTTTTGATCTTTTAAAAACACAAAGATCGCAGCCTTCGGCAGCTCCTACCTGTACCCTCAGCTTTCGCATTAATTTCTGCAGGCGTTATGACTTTAATTCTTGGTATCGACCCCGGTTCGCGCATCACCGGTTACGGGATTGTTCGTGATACCGGGCGTGGCGGCTGTATTTATGTAGCGTCCGGCTGCATTCGTACCGGCGCGGGCGAATTGCATGAGCGTTTGCAAATCGTTTATCGCGGCGTGCGCGAAATCATCCAGACGTACGGCCCGGTCACCATGGGCATTGAAAAAGTCTTCATGGCGAAAAACGCCGACTCGGCTTTGAAACTCGGTCAGGCCCGTGGCGCCGCGATTGTCGCTGGCGCTGAAGAGAGCCTGGAAATTGCCGAGTACACGGCGACTCAGGTCAAACAAGCCGTGGTCGGCACCGGCGCTGCCAATAAAGAACAAGTGCAGATGATGGTCATGCACATGCTCAAGCTGACCGCCAAACCGCAAATCGATGCATCCGACGCCCTGGCCATTGCCATTTGCCACGCGCACACCCGCTCCAGTCTGCTGCCGCACGGCTTGGGCACTGCACGCAGTCGTGGCGGGCGCCTGCGTCTCTGATAGCATCAGCATCAAATTTCCTGAAAGCGGATGCTTGCGCCTGTGTCGTCGGCCCGAAATCCGTCTTTCGACAGTCGCCAGCCCTCGGCTGGCCAACGCTCAAGGATCTGAAACGTGATTGGACGCTTGCGCGGCACCCTGGCTGAGAAACAGCCGCCGCACCTGATTCTGGATGTAAACGGCCTCGGGTATGAGCTGGAAGTGCCCATGACCACGCTTTATCGTCTGCCGTCGGTCGGTGAACCGCTGACCCTGCACACCCATTTGGTCGTACGCGAAGACGCGCAACTGCTTTATGGTTTTTCCGGCAAGCGTGAGCGAGACTTTTTTCGCGAGTTGATCCGTCTCAATGGTGTCGGGCCGAAATTAGCCCTGGCCTTGATGTCGAGTCTGGAAGTCGACGAGCTGGTTCGCTGTGTGCAATCCCAGGACACCTCGGCGCTGACCAAGGTACCGGGCGTCGGCAAGAAAACCGCCGAGCGCCTGTTGGTCGAACTGAAGGATCGCTTCAAGGCCTGGGAAACTTCGCCGGCGATGTTTGCGCTGGTACCGAATCAGCCCGACGGCCCGGCGCCGGTCAACACTGCCGAGAACGATGCAGTGAGTGCGCTGATTTCCCTGGGCTACAAGCCGCAGGAAGCGAGCAAGGCGATTACCGCCATCAAGGACAAAAATTTGAGCAGTGAAGACCTGATCCGCCGCGCCCTGAAGGGAATGATTTAAGTGATTGAAGCTGATCGTCTGATCGCCGCCGCGCACAGCCCGCGTGAGCGCGAAGAAGTCCAGGACCGGGCCATTCGCCCGGTCAGCCTGGCCGACTACATTGGCCAGCCGACCGTGCGCGAGCAGATGGAACTGTTCATCCAGGCTGCCCGTGGCCGTAATGAATCCCTCGATCACACGCTGATCTTCGGCCCGCCGGGCTTGGGTAAAACCACACTCGCGAACATCATTGCCCAGGAAATGGGTGTGTCGATCAAGAGCACCTCGGGCCCAGTGCTTGAGCGTCCGGGCGATCTGGCGGCATTACTGACCAATCTTGAGCCGCACGATGTGTTGTTCATCGACGAAATCCATCGTCTGTCGCCGATCGTGGAAGAAGTGCTGTACCCGGCGATGGAGGACTTCCAGCTCGACATCATGATCGGCGAAGGCCCGGCCGCGCGTTCGATCAAACTCGATCTGCCGCCGTTCACGCTGGTGGGTGCGACCACTCGCGCCGGCATGCTGACCAACCCTTTGCGTGACCGATTCGGTATCGTCCAGCGTCTTGAGTTCTACAGCACGGCCGACCTGGCGACGATTGTCAGTCGGTCGGCAGCGATTCTCGGTCTGCCGCTGGATCCGGAAGGTTCTTTCGAAATCGCCCGGCGCGCCCGTGGCACGCCGCGAATTGCCAACCGTTTGCTACGGCGCGTGCGCGATTTCGCCGAAGTCCGCGCCAAGGGCCATATCACCAAGGCGGTGGCGGATCTGGCGTTGAACCTGCTGGATGTCGACGAACACGGTTTCGATCATCAGGATCGCCGTTTACTGTTGACCATGATCGAGAAGTTCGACGGCGGGCCGGTCGGTATCGACAGCCTCGCCGCCGCGATCAGCGAAGAACGTCACACCATCGAAGACGTGCTGGAACCGTACCTGATTCAGCAGGGCTACATCATGCGCACACCACGGGGCAGGGTGGTAACGCGGCACGCGTATCTGCATTTCGGTTTAAACATTCCGTCACGAATGGGTGAGATGCCCGTGGTAGACGAGTTTCTCGATGCCGTGGACGATTGATACACATTTTTTGGCGATTTATTCAGGATTTGTACTGTCAGACGACGGTACTTTTGCAGTAAAGCCCTGAAACCATGAAAAACAGTTGCCTGGCCGGATTGGCAACCTGAGGAGTAAGCACTAGAGTATGCGCGCGCAAAACGGGCTTGAGCCGTTCGCACATCGTTGTCGCGTTTATTACGAGGACACCGATGCGGGCGGCATCGTGTATTACGTTAATTACCTCAAGTTTATGGAACGGGCTCGAACCGAGCGGCTCCGCGAGCTGGGCTTCGCCCAATCGCAGCTTGCCGGGGAGGATCTGTTGTTTGTCGTGCACTCCAGCGAAGCGCGCTACCACGCGCCGGCGCGACTGGACGACGAACTGCTGGTAAGCGCTGATGTAATCGAATTGAACCGGGTCAGCCTGCGCTTCAAACAGCAGGTCAGGCGGGCAACGGATAATGTGCTGCTCTGTGAAGGGCAGTTTTTGGTGGCCTGTGTGCGCACTAACAGTTTGAAACCCCGGGCCCTTCCCGAAGACTTGCGTGCGGCCTTTGCCGACGCGGTCGGTCCGGGTACACACTCAAAGCAGGAGATAAAGCGTGGAAGCTAACGTCGTCGACCATTCCTCCATGTGGAGCCTGGTCAGCAATGCCAGCATCGTGGTGCAGTTGGTAATGTTGACCCTGGTGGCCGCATCGGTGACCTCATGGATCATGATCTTTCAGCGCAGCAATCTGCTGCGTGCCGGTCGACGCGCCCTGGAGAGCTTCGAAGAGCGCTTCTGGTCGGGTATCGACCTGTCCAAGCTGTACCGTCAGGCGGGCAGCAACCCAGACCCGGATTCGGGCGTCGAGCAAATCTTCCGTGCCGGTTTCAAGGAATTCTCCCGTCTGCGTCAGCAGCCAGGCGTCGATCCTGAAGCGGTAATGGAAGGCGTGGCCCGTGCCATGCGCGTGGCCATCTCCCGCGAGGAAGAGAAACTCGAGCAGAGCCTGCCGTTTCTCGCCACCGTTGGTTCGGTCAGCCCGTACATCGGCCTGTTCGGTACCGTGTGGGGCATCATGAACTCCTTCCGCGGCCTGGCCAGCGCCCAACAAGCGACCCTGGCCACCGTAGCCCCGGGTATCGCCGAAGCCCTGATCGCCACCGCGATCGGCCTGTTCGCCGCGATCCCTGCGGTCATCGCTTACAACCGTTTCGCCGCTCGCAGCGAAACCTTGCTGGGCCGCTACTACACCTTCGCCGATGAATTCCAGGCGATCCTGCACCGCAAAGTGCACACCAGCGAAGAATAAGCAGGTAATTTCCAATGGCTTTAATCGCTCGAGCTCGCAAAAAGCGCAAGCCGGTCGCCGAGATGAACGTGGTGCCTTACATCGACGTGATGTTGGTGCTGCTGGTCATCTTCATGGTGACCGCGCCGATGCTCAATCAGGGCGTGAAAGTTGATCTGCCCAAGGTTTCCAGCGAAGCCTTGCCGCAGGACAACAACACACAGGTCCTGACCATTTCGATCAAGGCTGACAAGACCTATTACTGGAACCTTGGCAGCGAAGTCGATACCGAGAAGCAACAGGACAGGGCCATGACCCTGCCGCAAATGACCGACGCGGTGACCAAGATCATTCGCGCCGGTACCGAAGGCGGCAAGCGTACCCAGGTCTTCATCCGCGGTGACAAGACCGTCGATTATGGTTCCGTCATGGGCGCCATGGGCGGGTTGCAGAAAGCCGGGGTCGGTAATGTTGGTTTGATTACCGAGGCCCCCTGATGCAGCAACAGCGAGAGCCGTCCGCCTCGGAAAGCTACTTCTGGCCTAGTGTTCTGGCGATTGTCCTGCACGTGCTGGTGTTCGGCATGCTGTTCGTCAGTTTTGCCTTTACACCAGAGCTGCCGCCGGCCAAACCGATTGTCCAGGCGACCCTGTACCAACTGAAATCGAAAAGTCAGGCAACCACCCAGACCAATCAGAAGATTGCGGGTGAGGCGAAGAAATCCGCCGCGCGCCAGACCGAAGTCGAGCAGATGGAACAGAAAAAGGTCGAGCAGGAAGAGATCAAGGCCGCTGCGGAACAAAAGAAAGAAGAAGCGGCTCAAAAAGCCGAGGAAGCCAAGAAGGCCGATGAGGCTAAAAAAACGGATGAAGCTAAAAAGGCGGATGACGCCAAGAAAGCTGACGACGCGAAAAAAGCCGAAGCCAAGAAGGCCGAAGAGAAACAATTGGCTGATATAGCCAAGAAGAAGGCTGAAGAAGAGGCTAAGGAAGAAGCCAAGAAAGAGGCTGCTGAAGAAGCCAAGAAGAAGATCGTCGAAGACGCGAAGAAGAAAGCCGCCGAAGACGCCAAGAAGAAAGCTGAAGCTGAAGAGGCGAAGAAGAAAATCGCCGACGAAGCGAAGAAGAAAGCTGCTGCCGATGCTGCGAAGAAGAAAGCGCAGGATGCGGCACGTAAATCGACCGAAGACAAAAAGGCTCAGGCCTTGGCCGATCTGCTTTCCGACACGCCGCAGCGCCAGCAGGCCTTGGCCGATGAGCAGGGTGACGAAGTCGCGGGCAGTTTCGATGACCTGATTCGTGCGCGAGCTGCAGAAGGTTGGGCCCGTCCACCTTCGGCACGCAAGGGCATGACGGTCGTGTTGCAAATCGGCATGTTGCCGGACGGTACGGTGACTTCGGTCAGCGTGGCCAAATCCAGTGGCGACGGTCCGTTCGATGCGTCGGCAGTCGCGGCAGTGAAGAATATTGGACGTTTGACAGAAATGCAGGGAATGAAGCCGAGCGATTTCGCTCCGTATCGTTCATTCAAGATGACATTCACACCTGAGGATCTAGCCTTGTGAGAAACCTTCTTCGAGGAATGCTGGTCGTGATCTGCTGCATGGCAGGGATCGCGATGGCTGATGAAAAGAACATTCTGGTTACCAGCGGCAGCGATCGGGCTACCCCGATCGCCGTTGTACCGTTCGGTATGCAGGGCGGTGCCGTACTGCCGGACGACATGGCTGAAATCATTGGTAACGATTTGCGGAACTCGGGCTACTACTCGCCGATTCCAAAGCAAAACATGATCAGCCAGCCAAGCCAGCCGAGCGAAATCATCTTCCGTGACTGGAAGGCGGTGGGTGCTCAATACATGATGGTCGGCAGCATTGCCCCAGCGGGCGGTCGCCTGCAGGTACAGTGGGCACTGTTCAACGTGGCCACCGAGCAGAAAGTGGCGGACGGCAACGTTTCCGGTACGACTGAGCAGTTGCGCGACATGGCGCACTTCATCGCCGACCAGTCGTTTCAGAAACTGACCGGTATCGAAGGTGCGTTTTCGACGCGTCTGCTGTACGTGACGGCTGAGCGTTTCTCCGAGAAGAACACTCGCTACACCCTGCAGCGTTCGGACTATGACGGTGCTCGCGCAGTGACGCTGTTGCAATCGCGCGAGCCGATCCTGTCGCCGCGTTTTGCCCCGGATGGCAAACGCATCGCCTACGTGTCGTTCGAGCAGAAGCGCCCACGCATCTTCATGCAGAACATCGACACCGGTCGCCGTGAGCAGATCACCAACTTCGAAGGCCTGAACGGCGCGCCCGCCTGGTCGCCGAATGGCGATCGTCTGGCCTTCGTACTGTCCAAGGACGGTAACCCGGACATCTACGTGATGAACCTGGCTTCGCGCCAGATCACCCGTGTGACCGCAGGTCCCGGCATCAACACCGAACCGTACTGGGGCAAGGATGGCTCGACCATCTACTTCACTTCGGACCGCGGCGGCAAGCCACAGATCTACAAAACCAGCGCCAGCGGCGGCGGTGCCGAGCGAGTGACCTTCATCGGTAACTACAACGCCAACCCGAAACTGTCGGCGGATGAAAAGACTTTGGTGATGATCCATCGTCAGGATGGCTTCACCAATTTCAAGGTGGCAGCCCAGGATTTGCAGCGAGGGAGTGTAAAGATCCTCACTGATAGCACTCTGGACGAGTCGCCTACTGTTGCGCCCAACGGCACCATGGTAATCTACGCCACCCGCCAACAGGGCCGGGGAGTCTTGATGCTCGTGTCCATTAATGGACGCGTTAGGCTCCCGCTTCCTACCGCTCAAGGCGAAGTCAGAGAACCGTCCTGGTCCCCTTACCTGAAGTGAGCGGGCGCTACACGTTTTACTTAACACACTGGGGTTCATTAGGAGTTTCACGATGGAAATGCTGAAGTTTGGTAAATTTGCTGCGCTGGCTCTGGCCATGGCTGTAGCTGTAGGTTGCTCGTCCAAAGGCGGCGACAACGCCGGTGAAGGCGCTGTTGATCCAAACGCTGGTTACGGCGCAAACACTGGTGCCGTTGACGGTTCCCTGAGCGAAGAAGCTGCTCTGCGCGCAATCACCACCTTCTACTTCGAATACGACAGCTCGGACCTGAAGCCAGAAGCCATGCGCGCTCTGGACGTTCACGCCAAAGACCTGAAAGCAAACGGCGCTCGCGTTGTTCTGGAAGGCAACACCGACGAACGTGGTACTCGTGAGTACAACATGGCACTGGGCGAGCGTCGTGCGAAAGCCGTTCAGCGCTACCTGGTACTGCAAGGTGTTTCCCCAGCTCAGCTGGAACTGGTTTCCTACGGCGAAGAGCGTCCAGTTGCTACCGGCAACGACGAGCAGTCCTGGGCTCAAAACCGTCGCGTCGAACTGCGTAAGTAATTCGATATGCGAACGTGCCGTCGTGCTGTAACTGTTCTGGCTCTCAGCCTCGCGCCGCTTGCGGCGTGGGCTGCGGTTCCTGTGGTCGATGACAACTCCGGTTATAACAATAGCGGGAGCAGTTATCCGCCTGCAGGTTACGGTACGAACGGCGCCTATGCCGGGGGAGCGGCTTCGGCCCCTGCCTCGGCACAAGGCATGCTGTTCAACCAATTGCAACAGATGCAGGATCAGATCTCGCGCCAGCAAGGCGTGATTGAAGAACTGCAGAATCAGGTTGCGCGCATGAAGCAGGAATCCCTGGAGCGATACCAGGATCTTGATCGGCGCATAGGAACCGGCGGTGCTGCACCGGCCGCGACTCCTGAGAATTCTTCTGCCGGTGGCGATGCAAGTGCTGCTGCCGGAGCTGCTGCTGGCGCCGGGGCTGCTGCCCAGGCACCTGCTGCGGGTAGCGAACCGGCTGATCCGGCCAAAGAAAAGCTGTATTACGATGCTGCTTTCGACCTGATCAAAGCCAAGGATTTCGACAAGGCCAGCCAGGCTTTTGCCGCTTTCCTGCGCAAATACCCAAACAGCCAATACGCGGGCAATGCCCAGTACTGGTTGGGCGAAGTCAACTTGGCCAAAGGCGATCTGCAAGGTGCAGGTCAGGCGTTTGCCAAGGTTTCGCAGTTGTATCCCAAGCACGCCAAAGTGCCGGACTCGCTGTACAAGCTGGCTGACGTAGAGCGCCGCCTTGGTCATACCGACAAGGTCAAAGGCATTCTGCAGCAGGTGGTGGCCCAATATCCGGGTACCTCCGCCGCTCAGTTGGCTCAACGCGATCTGCAACGCATGTAAGCACGCTTGACCCGTTTGGAAGAAACCCGCGCTTGTCGCGGGTTTTTTCGTTAGAATTCACGCCCTTTTTCTGAAACACGCTTCTTGTAGTCCGCGCGTTGGCGCGATTGCCTGAAGTGCCTGACGGAGGCGGACAGCCTGTTTAGCTGTTACGCCCGTGGCGACTATGCAAGACACATTGAGAATCACCGAAGTTTTCTACTCTTTGCAGGGGGAAACGCGGACTGCCGGGCTGCCCACTGTTTTTGTGCGCCTGACCGGTTGCCCTTTGCGTTGCCAATACTGCGACAGCGCGTACGCCTTCAGTGGCGGTACCGTGCGCACCCTCGACGACATCCTCGACCAAGTGGCCGGATTTCGTCCGCGCTACGTTTGTGTCACCGGCGGTGAGCCGCTGGCACAGCCGAATGCCATCCCTTTGCTTAAACAGTTGTGTGATGCCGGCTATGAGGTCTCGCTGGAAACCAGCGGCGCTCTCGACGTCTCGGCGGTCGATCCGCGCGTCAGTCGCGTGGTTGATCTGAAAACACCGGGTTCGAAAGAAGCCCATCGCAACCGTTACGAAAATATCGAATTGCTGACCCCCAATGATCAGGTGAAGTTTGTCATCTGCTCGCGGGAAGACTATGACTGGGCGGTATCCAAACTAATCCAGTACGGGCTTGATCGACGTGCGGGTGAAGTGCTGTTCTCCCCAAGTCATCATGACCTCAATGCCAGGGACCTGGCGGATTGGGTGGTGGCAGACAACCTGCCAGTGCGGCTGCAACTGCAGTTGCATAAATATCTATGGAATGATGAGCCGGGGCGCTGATATGACTGAACAACTGAAGACTAGCGAAAAACGTGCGGTAATCCTGCTGTCCGGTGGTCTCGACTCGGCCACTGTTGTAGCGATGGCCCGTGCCGAAGGTTACGCCTGCTACACCATGAGCTTCGACTACGGTCAGCGCTCCCACGCCGAATTGCATGCCGCTGCACGCGTTGCCCGTGATTTGGGTGTGGTCGAGCACAAAGTGATTGGCCTCAATCTGAATGGCATGGGCGGCTCGGCCCTGACCGACACCAGCATCGACATTCCTGAAGAGCTGGGTGAAGGCATTCCGGTGACTTACGTGCCGGCGCGTAACACGGTGTTCCTGTCGTTGGCATTGGGTTGGGCAGAAGTGCTCGGCGCGCGCGACATCTTTATCGGTGTGAACGCGGTGGACTATTCCGGTTACCCGGATTGCCGTCCCGAGTTCATCGAGTCGTTCGAGCGCATGGCCAATCTGGCGACCAAGGCAGGCGTGGAAGGCAATGGCTTCCGTATCCAGGCGCCGTTGCAGAACCTGAGCAAGGCGCAGATCGTCCAGGCAGGCGTGAAGCTCGGCGTTGATTATGGCCTCACCGTTTCCTGCTATCAGGCCGACGATGAAGGCCGCGCGTGCGCCAAATGCGACAGCTGCCGCCTGCGCGCAGAAGGCTTCGCGGCCGCTGGTGTGGACGACCCAACACCTTATTTTTGATTATTTTCAAAAAGGTGTTGAATAGTCCTTAAAAATCAGTATTATACGCGCCACCACACAGCGGGTCGTTAGCTCAGTTGGTAGAGCAGTTGGCTTTTAACCAATTGGTCGTAGGTTCGAATCCCACACGACCCACCATTTTTGGCGGTTTAGAAAATCCGGAAGGCCCACGAAAGTGAGGATTTCCGGGTTTTTTTTTGCCTGTAATTCGGGCCCGCGTCGTTTCAGTGTCAGTAGCGCTGACGCAGGTCAGAATGATCTTTTGTATCAACGGGATATTCTGTAGCCTTGCGCAGCTTCAATGCTGTCCGTGCCTGATAATACTCACTCTCCCGGCGGTACCCTCAAGCGGTCCGGAGCCGGGTGTATACTCGACTTTCGCGCGAAAGCGCCTGCAGGTCTTGCGAACATGACGCAGATTTCCGAACGCCTTCTGGTTCAAGCCCACCTCGATGCCAAACAGCCCAAACCGCTGACGGCTGAGGAAGAGGCTTATTACCGTTCCGCCATCGCCGCCGAGCTCAAAGCTCAAGACGCGGTGCTGGTGGCTCACTTTTATTGCGACCCGGTGATTCAGGCCCTGGCCGAAGAAACCGGCGGTTGCGTCTCCGACTCCCTGGAAATGGCGCGCTTCGGCAACGCCCACCCGGCCAAGACCGTGGTGGTCGCCGGCGTGAAGTTCATGGGCGAGACGGCGAAGATTCTCAACCCGGAAAAACGCGTGCTGATGCCGACTCTCGAGGCGACCTGCTCGCTGGATCTGGGTTGCCCGGTCGACGAGTTCTCGGCGTTCTGCGATCAGCACCCGGAGCGCACGGTGGTGGTCTACGCCAATACGTCCGCTGCTGTGAAGGCTCGGGCTGACTGGGTGGTGACATCGAGTTGTGCGCTGGAGATCGTCGAAAGCCTGATGGACAACGGTGAGACGATCATCTGGGGGCCGGACAAGCACCTGGGTACCTACATTCAGCGCAAGACCGGCGCAGACATGCTGTTGTGGGATGGTGCCTGCATCGTCCACGAGGAGTTCAAGTCCAAGCAGCTTGAGGACATGAAGGGGCTGTACCCGGACGCCGCGATTCTGGTGCACCCGGAGTCGCCGACGTCGGTGATCGAGCTGGCGGACGCTGTTGGTTCCACCAGTCAGTTGATCGCTGCCGCGCAATCGCTGCCGAACAAGACGCTGATCGTCGCCACCGACCGTGGCATCTTCTACAAGATGCAGCAGTTGTGCCCGGACAAGGTCTTCATCGAAGCGCCAACCGCCGGTAACGGCGCAGCGTGCCGCAGTTGCGCACATTGCCCGTGGATGGCCATGAACACCCTTGAGCGCACGCTCAAGAGCTTGAAGGAGGGCACGAACGAGATCTTTGTTGATCCGGCGTTGATTCCGCAGGCGATCCGGCCGCTCAAACGCATGCTGGACTTCACCCAGGCCGCACGGATGAAGTTGGCCGGTAACGCCTGAAAGCAAAAGATCGCAGCCTTCGGCAGCTCCTACATTGTTCTCGGTAGGAGCTGCCGAAGGCTGCGATCTTTTTTTGTGGGCGCTTACTTTTGTTTCTTCGGGACTCGCACCACGAGAGTATCCGAATAGATGTCATGCCACGTGCGCTTCTGCTTGTCATACAGCGACCAGAAGAATCCGATCCCGGCGCACAGCCATGACGCAATCGACACCATGAAGCGCAGCAGCGCCTGCCACAGGCTGATCGCGCTGCCATCGGCGTTCTGCACACGAATGCCCCACACCTGCATGCCCAGCGTCTGCCCGCCGTGGGTCCAGAACTTGGCAAAGAATCCAAACAGCACCAACAACAGCACCGTCGAATACAGTGGGTCGCCGTCCATTTTTCCGGCATCGGTCAGCACGCGCAGGCGTTCTTCGCCGATGATCGCGGCCTGGATCAGCTTGTAAATGAAACCGGTGACGATCAGCAGAGCGGTGCACAGCAGGAAGTCATAGAACATCGCGGCCAGACGACGGCCCAGGCCAACGGCAGGAAAATCGCCCTGGGGAGTGAGCAGGTTTTTCGACATGGCAGCCTCTGGACGCTAATGGAAGCGCCATTTTACGGATTCGCGCGCACAAAAAAGCCCCTGATATCAATATCAGGGGCTTTTTCGTTACAGAAGATTAGCCTTCTGCTTGTACTTCGTCAGCCTGCATGCCTTTCTGGCCTTGCACAGCAACGAAAGTCACTTTCTGGCCTTCCTTCAGGCTTTTGAAGCCGTTGCCCTGGATGGCGCGGAAATGCACGAACAGATCCGGACCGCTTTCAGGAGTGATAAAACCAAAACCTTTCTCGTCGTTAAACCACTTGACGGTACCGCTCTGACGTTCAGCCATTTCTTATTTCCTTTGACGCAAAAAATTAATGACAGTCTCCTTCACATGAAAGAGTACTGGGGCTGGTTGCAGGAGAGTAAGAAGACGTCGAACGGGATGTAGCTAACTTGTAGGCTACTGCCCAGGTCACGATTCCAAGCTGACCCATGCAAACACAGTGAACAAACTCTACGCCAACTACGGGAGAAAAAACAAGCCCCGTGAAGACCCCGGTTTTGCTGCGCTTGCTGGTTGTTAGTCGGTCCACTAGTGCAGGCTTAGACGATTTGCTTGTTCAGTTGTTTTCGAACGTTATAAGCAAAGTTCATATTCGAATCGGTTGATAGACAATGCACTGTTTTATGGCGGTTGCGTTACACATTAGTGCACGTTTAACGCAACCGCGTTACTTATAGAAACAGTCAATCAACCACGATAGTAGCGTTGTGGAACAAATGGCATTTTGCTTACAAGCATTTGCACCTTTTTCCCACGCACGATGGCCCAAACAGCTGTATCAAGTGCGACATAAGCGCTGTCGAGGTAACCCATCGCCAATGGCCCGCCCAAAGTCGGACCGAAACCACCGCTGCACACGCTGCCAATGATTTCGCCAGCCGCGTTGACGATTTCTGCGCCTTCGCGCACCGGGGTGCGTTCCTGTGGCAGCAGGCCTACACGTTTGCGCGCTACGCCATTTTGTTGCTGGGCGAAGACGGTCTCAGCGCCCGGGAAACCGCCAGCGCGTGCGCCGTCAGCACGGCGTGGCTTGGAGATCGCCCACAGCAGGCTGGCTTCGATCGGTGTGGTTTCGGTATTCATGTCGTGGCCGTACAGGCACAGGCCAGCTTCAAGGCGCAGCGAGTCGCGAGCACCAAGACCAATGGCCTCGACTTCCGGTTCGGCGAGCAGGGCGCGGGCGAGTTTTGCTGCATCAGCGGCCGGCACCGAGATTTCGAAACCGTCTTCGCCGGTGTAGCCCGAGCGGCTGACGAAGCAATCGACGCCCAGCAATGACACGCGATTGAACTGCATGAAGGTCATCTTCGCCACTTCCGGGGCAACACGCGCCAGCACGGTAACGGCCGCCGGGCCTTGCAGCGCCAGCAGCGCGCGCTCCTCGAACAGCTCTGTAATGGTGCACTGAGCGCCGATGTGTTTTTGCAGATGAGCGAGATCCTGATCCTTGCACGCTGCGTTGACCACCAGGAACAGTTCATCGTTGCCGAGGTTGGCGACCATCAGGTCATCGAGGATGCCGCCGCTCTCGTTGGTGAACATCGCGTAGCGCTGCATGCCCACTGGCAGGTCGATGATATCCACCGGTACCAGGGTTTCCAGGGCTTTGGCGGCGTTGGCGCCGGTCAGGCGAATCTGGCCCATGTGCGAGACGTCGAACAGCCCGGCGTGTTCACGGGTGTGCTGGTGTTCTTTCATGACGCCGAGCGGGTATTGCACCGGCATGTCGTAGCCGGCGAACGGCACCATGCGGGCGCCGAGTTCGATGTGCAGAGCGTGCAGCGGGGTTTTCGACAGTTGTTCGGTAGACATGCGTGGCTCCTTGAAAATGTAGTTCGGGGATCGGGGGCAAGATCGAGATCAAGAGCCCCTCACCCCAGCCCTCTCCCGGAGGGAGAGGGAGTTAGTTACGTTTCTCTCCCGGAGGGAGAGGGGGCTAAATGCGATCGTCTCCCTGAGAGAGGCGGCGTTAAATAAGGCTCAGCATTCGATAATGTTGACCGCCAGACCGCCGCGGGCGGTCTCTTTGTATTTGCTTTTCATGTCGGCGCCGGTCTGGCGCATGGTGCGGATGACCTTGTCGAGGGAGACGAAATGCTGGCCGTCGCCGCGCATGGCCATGCGCACCGCGTTGATGGCTTTCACCGAGCCCATCGCGTTGCGCTCGATGCACGGCACCTGCACCAGTCCGCCAATCGGGTCGCAGGTCAGGCCGAGGTTGTGCTCCATGCCGATTTCTGCGGCGTTCTCGACTTGCTGAACGCTGCCGCCGAGCACTTCACACAAGGCGCCGGCGGCCATCGAACAAGCGACGCCGACTTCACCCTGACAACCGACTTCGGCGCCGGAGATCGAAGCGTTTTCCTTGTACAGAATGCCGATGGCGGCTGCTGTCAGCAGAAAGCGCACGACGCCGTCGTCATTCGCGCCGGGGATAAAGCGCATGTAGTAATGCAGCACCGCCGGAACGATCCCCGCCGCGCCGTTGGTTGGCGCCGTGACCACACGGCCGCCGTTGGCGTTTTCTTCATTGACCGCCAAGGCGTAAAGGTTGACCCAGTCCAGTACCGACAACGGATCGCGCAGCGCTGATTCCGGGTTCTTGCACAGCTGCCGATGCAACGCCGCCGCACGGCGTTTGACCTTCAAACCGCCCGGCAAAATGCCTTCGTTACGGCAACCGGCAGCAACGCAGTCCTGCATCACTTGCCAGATGTTCAGCAGACCGGCACGGGTTTCCGCCTCCGGGCGCCAGGCGCTTTCGTTGGTCAGCATCACTTGGCTGATCGACAGGCCGTAGGTGGCGCAATGACCGAGCAAGTCCTTGGCGCTCTTGAACGGGAAGGTCAGCGGCGTGGCGTCTTCAACGATGCGGTCGGCACCAGCCGCATCCTCATCGACGACAAAACCACCACCGACCGAGTAGTACTCGCGGCTGCGAATCTGCAGGCCTGCCGCATCGAAGGCGCGGAAGATCATGCCGTTGGGGTGATAGGCCAGCGGCTTGCGGATCATCGCCAGGTGTTCTTTCTCGTTGAATGCAATGCTGTGTTCACCGAGCAGATTCAAACGGCCATTGCCGCGAATCTCTTGCAGGCGCGCGGCGACGGTTTCGGTATCAACGGTGTCCGGGTGTTCGCCTTCGAGGCCGAGCAGCACGGCTTTGTCGCTGCCGTGACCTTTACCGGTGGCGCCGAGGGAACCGTACAACTCGACGCGAACGCTGGCGGTGGCCGACAGCAGGTTTTCACGGCGTAGACCTTCGGCAAAACGCGCAGCAGCACGCATCGGGCCGACGGTGTGGGAACTGGAGGGGCCGATGCCAATCTTGAACAGGTCGAACACGCTTAACGACATGAGTGGTTCTCCGGTTTCTTGTTATAGGAATTGGCGAAACATCAGGCTGGTTACATCCCCTGTAGGAGCTGCCGAAGGCTGCGATCTTTTGATCCTGATCTTTCAACAGCAAGATCAAAAGATCGCAGCCTTCGGCAGCTCCTACAGGTGAAACGGTGGGGGCGAGTGGCTCGCCCCTTACACTTTTAAGCGTAGCTTTCGATCGACGGGCAGGCGCAGACCAGGTTGCGATCGCCGAAGACGTTGTCGACACGACCGACCGGCGGCCAGTATTTGCCTTCGATCAACGAAGCAACCGGGTAAACCGCTTGCTCGCGGCTGTACGGGTGCGTCCACTCGCCAACCAGTTCCGCTGCGGTGTGCGGAGCGTTTTTCAATGGGTTGTCGTCCTTGTCCAGCGTGCCGTTTTCCACCGCGCGGATTTCTTCGCGGATGCGGATCATGGCGTCGCAGAAGCGGTCCAGTTCTTCTTTGGATTCACTTTCGGTCGGTTCGATCATCAGCGTGCCCGCGACCGGGAACGACATGGTCGGCGCGTGGAAGCCGAAGTCGATCAGGCGCTTGGCGACGTCATCAACGCTGATGCCGCTGCTGTCTTTCAACGGACGCAGATCCAGAATGCATTCGTGCGCCACCAAGCCATTGCTGCCGGTGTACAGCACTGGGTAGTGCTCTTCCAGACGACGGGAAATGTAGTTGGCGTTGAGGATCGCCAGTTGCGAAGCGCGTTTCAGGCCTGCGCCGCCCATCATGCGAATGTACATCCAGGTGATCGGCAAAATACTTGCGCTGCCGAACGGTGCCGCGCAGACCGCGCCTTCCTTGCGTTCCATCTGGCCGTGGCCGGGCAGGAACGGCGTCAGGTGCGATTTGACGCCAATCGGGCCAACGCCCGGGCCGCCACCGCCGTGGGGGATGCAGAAGGTTTTGTGCAGGTTCAGGTGCGAGACGTCGCCGCCGAACTTGCCCGGTGCGCAGAGGCCGACCATTGCGTTCATGTTCGCGCCGTCGATGTACACCTGGCCGCCGTTGTCATGAATGATCCCGCAGATTTCGCGGATACCTTCTTCGAACACGCCGTGGGTCGACGGGTAGGTGATCATCAGCGCGGCGAGGTGTTCGCGGTGCTCGATGGCTTTGGCGCGCAGGTCTTCGATGTCGACGTTGCCGCGCGCATCGCACGCGGTCACGACCACGCGCATGCCAGCCATGTTGGCGGTGGCCGGGTTGGTGCCGTGGGCGGACGATGGGATCAGGCAGATGTCGCGACGCTCATCGCCACGGCTCTGGTGATAAGCGCGGATCGCCAACAGGCCAGCGTATTCACCTTGCGAACCAGCGTTCGGTTGCAGCGAGATCGCGTCGTAACCGGTGGCGGCGCAGAGCATCGCTTCCAGTTCATCGGTCAGTTGCTGGTAACCGGCACTTTGTGCGGCCGGGGCGAACGGGTGCAGGGCACCGAATTCAGCCCAGGTCACCGGGATCATTTCGCTGGCGGCGTTGAGTTTCATGGTGCACGAGCCCAGCGGGATCATGGTGCGATCCAGCGCCAGGTCCTTGTCTGCCAGTTTGCGCAGGTAGCGCATCAACTCGGTTTCCGAGTGATAACGGTTGAACACCGGGTGGCTGAGGATTGGCGACTGACGTACCAGCGATGCTGGGATGGTGCTTTGCACCGAGGCGGCGAGAGCAGCGAAGTCCGGCAGGGTTTTGCCGTCGGCGAACAGGCCCCACAGGGTTTCGATATCACCCTGCGTGGTGGTTTCATCGACCGACAGGCCCAGACGCTGAGCGTCGATCACGCGCAGGTTGATCTGTGCCGCGTGCGCCTTGTCGTGCAGCGCGGCGGTGTGTGCGCCGGTGGCCACGGTCAGGGTGTCGAAGAAGCTGGCTTGTTCGACGTTCGCGCCCAGCGCGGTCAGGCCCTTGGCCAGAATAGCGGTCAGGTGATGGATGCGGTTGGCGATCTGCGTCAGGCCTTTCGGGCCGTGGTAGACGGCGTACATGCTGGCGATGTTGGCCAGCAGCACCTGTGCGGTGCAGATATTCGACGTGGCCTTCTCGCGGCGGATGTGTTGCTCGCGGGTTTGCATCGCCAGACGCAGGGCCGGCTTGCCGAAACGGTCGACCGAGACACCGACCAGACGGCCCGGCATATCGCGCTTGAACGCATCTTTGGTAGAGAAGTAAGCCGCGTGCGGGCCACCGAAGCCCAGCGGCACGCCGAAGCGTTGTGCCGAACCGATGGCGACGTCCGCGCCGAACTCGCCCGGGGCGGTCAGCAGAGTCAGAGCCAGCAGGTCAGCGGCCACGGCCACTAACGCGTTGGCGGTGTGGAAGCGTTCGGTCAGTTCGCGGTAGTCGAACACATCACCGTTGCTCGCCGGGTATTGCAGCAGCGCGCCGAAGAACGGGGTGACGTCAGTCAGTTCACGCTCATCGCCAACAACCACGTCGATGCCCAGCGGCTCGGCACGGGTGCGCAGCACGTCGAGGGTTTGCGGGTGGCTGTGGATCGAGGCGAAGAATTGGTGGCTGCCCTTGTTCTTGCTCAGGCGTTTGCAGAAGGTCATGGCT
The DNA here is from genome assembly GCF_009764635.1 of Pseudomonas sp. PB103. Taxonomy (NCBI): domain Bacteria; kingdom Pseudomonadati; phylum Pseudomonadota; class Gammaproteobacteria; order Pseudomonadales; family Pseudomonadaceae; genus Pseudomonas; species Pseudomonas sp. PB103. The sequence goes on from NZ_RWIL01000068.1 coordinate 84,423, forward strand.
TCGGCAGCAGCGGTGGCTTCGTCGAGCAAGGATGCGTTGGCGATCGGCAGGCCGGTGAGGTCGCTGATCATCGTCTGGAAGTTCAGCAGCGCTTCGAGACGGCCCTGGGAAATTTCTGGCTGGTACGGCGTGTAAGCGGTGTACCAGGCCGGATTTTCCAGGAGGTTACGCAGGATCGGCGACGGCGTGTGGCAGTTGTAGTAGCCCTGGCCGATGTAGGTCTTGAACAGTTGGTTTTTGCCAGCGATGGATTTGATCATCGCCAGGGCATCGGCTTCGCTGAGGCCGTCGTCCATGCCGAGCACACTGGTGCCCTTGATGCTTTCCGGGATGACGCTGGCGCTCAGGGCTTCGAGGGAATCGAAGCCGAGGCTGTTGAGCATGGCTTGCTCGTCACCGGCGCGCGGGCCGATGTGACGGGCGATGAACTCGTTGGCGGTGCCAAGGTTTACTTGAGTCATGTCGGTGTTCCTCAGGCTTCGGCTTGGGCTTTGATCAGACGGTCGTACGCGTCTTGATCGAGCAGTTTGGCCACGGCCGAAGCGTCGCTTGGCTGAAAGCGGAAGAACCAGCCTTCGCCCAGCGGATCTTCGTTGACCAGTTCCGGGCTGTCTTCCAGTGCCGGGTTGGTTGCCAGCACTTCGCCGTCGAGAGGCATGTACACGCCGCTGGCGGCTTTCACCGATTCCACGGTGGCGGCTTCGGCGCCTTTTTCGTAGGCCTGCAGCTCAGGCAGTTGCACGAACACCACGTCGCCCAAGGCGTTCTGCGCGAAAGCGGTGATGCCGACAGTAACGCTGCCGTCAGCTTCGGTGCGCAGCCATTCGTGATCTTCAGTAAAACGCAACTCGCTCATGGAAACTCCTCAGGGGGCCAGACTCGTCTGGTGGACGCGGTGGAAAGCTTGGGCGGGGAGCGCCCTTATTTATGAGGGGATGAATAGCAAGAATGCGGCCAAGGTTTATTTATGCTTATAAATCAATGGTTTGATTGATTTTTTAGAATGGGATTCAGTGGTGTGTGTAGCGAAATCGCTACGGCATGGAGCGGGGAGAAAAGCTGAACGGGATCAAAGCCTTGCACAGCGGTGTTCAGGGGAGGGTGTAACGATATCATTCCGCTGTAGCGCTTTCAGTACAGGTGGAGGTCGTTTTTAACGCAGATCGAAGGACTGCTGCAAAACCTGTGGGAGCTGGCTTGCCAGCGATAGCGGTGGGTCAGCCAACATTGATGTTGAATGTGCTGCCGTCATCGCTGGCAAGCCAGCTCCCACAGGGTATGAGGTGATCTCAGGGTTTGTTGGGGATGCCGTATTTGCGTAGACGATGGGCAATCGCGGTGTGCGAGGTTTGCAGGCGGCTGGCCAGTTGGCGGGTCGAGGGGTAGCTGACGTAGAGTTTTTCCAGCAGCGCTTTCTCGAAGGATTCGACCGCTTGTTCGAGGCTGTCGACGTCGCTGTCGGTCTGACGTGCGACGGAAGTGCCAGCGATGTCGAGGTCGCCAATATCCACCAGGCTGCTCTCGCAAATCGCCGCCGCGCGGAAGATCACGTTCTGCAATTGCCGCACGTTGCCCGGCCAGCGATTGCCGAGCAGCGCCGGGTAAGTCCCTGGTGCGAGGCGGCAGACCGGGCGCTGAATCTGCGCGCAGGCCTGCTGCATGAAATAGCGCGCCAACAGCAGAATGTCCTGGCCGCGCTCACGCAGCGGCGGCACTTCAACGTTGAGTACGTTGAGGCGGTAGAACAGGTCTTCGCGGAACAGCCCCTCGCTGACCATTTTCTCCAGATCACGGTGAGTGGCGCTAAGGATGCGCACGTTGACCTTCACCTCGCGATCACCGCCGACGCGGCGGAAGCTGCCATCGTTCAAGAAGCGCAGCAGCTTGGCCTGCAAGTACGGCGACATTTCGCCAATTTCATCGAGAAACACCGTGCCTTGGTTGGCCAGTTCCATCAGCCCCGGTTTGCCGCCACGCGCCGCGCCGGTGAAGGCGCCGGGGGCGTAGCCGAACAGTTCGCTTTCAGCGAGGTTCTCCGGCAGCGCTGCGCAGTTCAACGCCAGAAACGGCGCGCTGTGCCGCGCACTGATCGCGTGGCAGGCTCGGGCGACCAGTTCTTTGCCGGTGCCGGTTTCGCCTTGAATCAGCAGCGGTGCATCGAGGGCTGCTACACGCTGCGCGCGGGCCTTGAGGGTGCGGATCGCCGGGGATTCGCCAAGCAGTGCATCGAAACCTTCGGCGTGGTCGTGGTGCAGTGCCGAGAGTTGTTCACCGATACGGTTCGGTTGATACAAAGTGAGCAGGGCGCCAGCGTCGGTGATCGGCGTGGCGTCGAGCAACAGGGTCTGGCCGTTGACGGTGATTTCGCGCAGCGGCAGGCGGAAGCCGTGTTCGAGCAAGGTGTCGAGCAGGGCCGGATCGTTGAACAGTTCAGAGGCGCTTTCACCCGCCGGCTCACGACCGTACAACGCGATCAACGCCGGGTTGGCCAGCAGCACCTTGCCGGCGCTGTCGAGCGCGAGTACCGGGTCGGTCATCGCCGCCAGCAAGGCATCGAGTTGCAAGTGCCGACGCTGGCCGGGGAGGATGTCGACCACGGTCACCGCTTCCACGCCGAGTACGCGGAACAACGCATCTTTCAGTTCTTCGAGCACTTGCGGACTTAAGGTCGGCGCATCGATGTAGACGTTCGGCGGGATCATCTCCACCGCATCCAGATTGAGATTGCGCCCACCGAGGATAGCCAGGACTTCCTGGGTGATGCCGACGCGGTCGATGAAACTGACGTGGATACGCATGGGGCGGTTCAGTGATCTGCAGAGCGGAGGGTGGCAAGTATGCCTTGGGGCGGGCTAATGGTGAAACCTGTGTCCTGCGCTGATCGTTCCCATGCTCCGCGTGGGAATGCATCCCGTGACGCTCTGCGTCACAGCGGACGCGGAGCGTCCGTGGCGGCATTCCCACGCAGAGCGTGGGAACGATCGATGTGAAAAATCCAGGTTACTCAAAATGCTCGGGATTGACCGGATCCCCGGATTGCATATTCAACTTCTGCCGAATGTCTTCAAACATCAAGTCGTAATGCTTGTGCACCGAGCCAATCTGGCTGTGAGCCTTGGGAATCCCGTATTTCTCGGCGATGCGGGTCACGTCACGGGCGAAGTTGTAAGCCTCTTCCTTGGGCAGGAAAAACGTTTCCTTCATGTCCTTGCCCTGCATGCTGCCATGCAGGGTGAACTGTATTCCTTTGCCTTTCGAAGGATCGGTAAACACTTCATAGTCGAGGTGTACGTTGTAATTGACGTCATCGTCGGTCAACGCGTGCCGCTCGATGTGCAAGTGACCAGGTTCGAATTGGGCCATGGTTTTCTCCTTTCAAGGCATGGGAGAAGGGCAGACCCTCGGTCTGCCCCCGGAGTTTCTAATTATCGGTAAGTGATGCCCGGCTTCGCGGTGGTCACACGCGTACCGGCCGTGCCCTGGACGATGGCTTCGATGTCCGCCAGCGAACCGATCACCGCGACCTTGCCAGTCTGGCGCGCGAATTCGCAGGCTGCCTGCACCTTCGGCCCCATGGAACCGGCGGCGAAACCGAGGCGTTCGAGTTCATCCGGGTGCGCTTCGGCAATGGCTTTCTGCGTCGGTTTGCCGTAATCGATGAACGCCGCGTTGACGTCCGTGGCGATCACCAGCAGGTCGGCTTCCAGTTGCTCGGCGAGCAGTGACGAGCACAGATCCTTGTCGATTACTGCCTCGATGCCTTTGAGGTTGCGGTTCTCGTCGTACATGGTCGGGATGCCGCCGCCCCCGGCGCAAATAACAATGCTGCCCTTGTCCAGCAGCCACTTGATCGGGCGGATTTCGAAGATGCGTATTGGCCGTGGACTGGCGACGACACGACGGTACTTATCGCCATCCGGGGCAATCGCCCAGCCTTTTTCGGCGGCGAGTTTTTCCGCTTCGGCCTTGTCATAGACCGGGCCGATCGGCTTGGTCGGGTTCTTGAACGCGGGGTCGTTGGCGTCGACTTCAACCTGGGTCAGCAGGGTCGCGAACGGCACTTCGAAGTCGAGCAGGTTGCCCAGTTCCTGTTCGATGATGTAGCCGATCATGCCTTCGGTTTCGGCGCCGAGCACGTCCAGCGGGTAAGGGGTGACGGAGGTGTAGGCCGCCGCTTGCAGCGACAGCAGGCCGACTTGCGGGCCGTTGCCGTGGGCGATGACCAGTTGGTTGCCGGCATGGATCTTGGCGATTTGCTCGGTGGCGATGCGGATGTTGGCGCGCTGATTGTCAGCGGTCATCGGCTCACCACGGCGGAGCAGGGCGTTACCGCCCAGCGCTACGACGATACGCATAATGCAATCCTTTCAGAATTCGATGTTGATCGTTCCCACGCTCTGCGTGGTAATGCCGCCACGGACGCTCCGCGTCCGCTGTGACGCAGAGCGTCACGGGATGCATTCCCACGCGGGAGCGTGGGAACGATCATGGATCAGGAGAACCTGATCATCCAGTTACAGATCAGCGAGGGTCGAGACCAGAATCGCCTTGATCGTGTGCATGCGGTTTTCCGCTTGCTCGAAGGCGATGCAGGCTGGGGACTCGAACACGTCGTCGGTCACTTCGATGCCGTTTTTCAGGTGCGGATACTGTTCGGCAATCTGTTTGCCGACCTTGGTATCGCTGTTGTGGAACGCCGGCAGGCAGTGCATGAACTTGGTGCGCGGGTTGCCGGAGGCTTTCATCAGCTCGGCGTTGACCTGGTACGGCAGCAGTTGCTGGATACGCTCGGCCCAGGCTTCCACCGGCTCGCCCATCGACACCCAGACGTCGGTGTGGATGAAGTCGACGCCTTTGACGGCGGCTTTCGGGTCTTCAGTCAGGGTGATGCGTGCGCCACTTTCTTCGGCATATTTATGGCAGCGCTCAACCAGATCATCCAGTGGCCACAGGGCTTTCGGCGCGCAGATGCGCACGTCCATGCCGAGCTTGGCGCCGACCAGCAGAAGCGAGTTGCCCATGTTGTTGCGCGCGTCGCCGAGGTAGGCGTAGCTGATTTCATGGATCGGCTTGTCGGCGTGTTCACGCATGGTCAGCACGTCGGCGATCATTTGCGTCGGGTGATATTCATCGGTCAGGCCGTTGAACACCGGTACGCCAGCGAACTTGGCCAGCTCTTCGACGATTTCCTGTTTGAAGCCACGGTACTCGATGGCGTCGTACATGCGCCCCAGCACGCGGGCGGTGTCTTTCATGCTTTCCTTGTGACCGATCTGCGAAGAGTTCGGGTCGATGTAGGTGACGTTGGCGCCTTGGTCATACGCCGCCACTTCGAACGCGCAACGGGTACGGGTCGAAGTTTTTTCAAAGATCAGGGCGATGTTGTTGCCCTTCAGGTGCTGTTGCTCGGTGCCGGTGTATTTGGCGCGTTTGAGGTCGCGGGACAGGTCGAGCAGGTAACGCAGCTCACGTGGGGTGTGGTGTTCCAGGCTGAGCAGGTTACGGTTGTGAATGTTAAAAGCCATGATGGATCTCCTTCGGTGTCGGTTATCCCCCTGGCCGCACGTTGTAAGTGTCGGCCAGGGCTCAGAGGTTTAGTAATCGATCGGGTCGCGGATGATCGGGCAGGTCATGCAGTGGCCGCCGCCACGGCCACGGCCCAATTCACCGGCGCTGATGGTGATGACTTCCACGCCGGCCTTGCGCAGCAGGGTGTTGGTGTAGGTGTTGCGGTCGTAGCCGATAACCACGCCCGGCTCCACGGCTACCACGTTGTTGCCGTCGTCCCATTGCTCGCGTTCAGCGGCGAAGCTGTTGCCGCCGGTTTCCACCACGCGCAACTTAGGCAGGTTGAGGGCTTTGGCCACGGTGTCGAGGAAGGTGCCTTCTTCGCGGCGGATGTCGATGCCGCCCTGTTTGCTTTCGTCTGGTCGCAGGGTGAACGCGACGATCTGATTAACCACCTCAGGGAAAATCGTCACCAGGTCGCGGTCGCAGAAGCTGAACACGGTGTCGAGGTGCATCGCCGCACGGGATTTCGGCAGGCCGGCAACGATGACTTTTTCCACGGCTTTGTTCTTGAACAGGTTCAGCGCCAGTTGGCCGATGGCCTGACGAGACGAGCGTTCGCCCATACCGATCAACACCACGCCGTTGCCGATCGGCATGACGTCGCCGCCTTCAAGAGTGGAACTGCCGTGTTCCTTGTCCGGGTCGCCGTACCAGATTTCGAATTCGGCGTTGGTGAACTGTGGATGGAATTTATAGATGGCGGTCGCCAGCAGGGTTTCCTGACGGCGCGCTGGCCAGTACATCGGGTTCAACGTCACGCCACCGTAGATCCAGCAGGTGGTGTCGCGGGTGAACTGGGTGTTCGGCAGCGGCGGCAGAATGAAGCTGGAGTGGCCGAGGAAGTCGCGGAACATCTGGATGGTCTTGCCACCGAAGCTGTCCGGCAGATCATCAGCGGAGACGCCGCCAATCAGGAATTCGGCGATGTGCCGTGGCTCCAGGCTCTTCAGCCAGGATTTGACTTCGTTGATCAAGCCCAGGCCCACCGAGTCGGCGGTGACCTTGCGCTCGAGAATCCAGTCCAGCGCTTCCGGGATGGCGACGATGTCGGTCAGCAGGTTGTGCATTTCCAGCACATCGATGCCGCGCTCGCGCATTTTGGTGACGAAGTCGAAGTGGTCGCGCTTGGCCTGGGCCACCCAGAGCACGTCATCGAACAACAGCTCGTCGCAGTTGTTCGGGGTCAGCCGCTGATGGGCCAGACCTGGGGAGCACACCATGACTTTGCGCAGTTTGCCGGCTTCGGAATGTACGCCGTACTTAACTTTTTCCGTGGTCATTTCAGATCCTCCAGATAACAAAACAATCAGGGGTTACAGAGTCAGGAAGCCGTCGTAGAGACCGTAGGCAGCCACCAGGGCACCCACGACCACTGCGGCGAAAATCAGCTTCTCGACGTTAGTGAAAATCGGTTGTTTGAGTTCCAGCTTGGCTTTGGCGAACAGGATCGCGCCAGGTGCGTAGAGCAGGGCCGAGAGCAGCAGATACTTGACCCCGCCGGCATACAGCAGCCACACCGCGTAGATCAACGCGATGCCGCCGATTATCAGATCCTTGCGCCGTTCGGCCGCGAAGCCCTCGTAGCTTTCGCCGCGCACCGCCAGCAGCAGGGCATAGGCCGCCGACCACAGGTACGGCACCAGAATCATCGAAGTGGCGAGGTAGATCAGCGACAGGTAAGTACTGGCCGAAAACAGGGTGATGATCAGGAAAATCTGCACCATCGCGTTGGTCAGCCACAGGGCGTTGACCGGTACGTGGTTGGCGTTTTCCTTACGCAGGAACTCCGGCATGGTGTGGTCTTTGGCAGCGGCGAACATGATCTCCGCACACAGCAGCACCCACGACAGCAGCGCGCCCAGCAGCGAAATAATCAGACCAACACTGATCAGTACCGCGCCCCAGTGACCGACCACGTGCTCAAGCACGGCGGCCATCGACGGGTTCTGCAGTTTTGCCAGTTCCGGCTGAGTCATGATGCCCAGCGACAGCACGTTCACCAGCACCAGAAACAGCAGCACGGTGATGAAGCCGATCACGGTGGCCTTACCGACGTCCGAGCGTTTTTCGGCGCGGGCGGAAAAGATGCTCGCGCCCTCGATGCCGATGAACACCCACACGGTAACCAGCATCATGTTGCGCACCTGGTTCATCACGCTGCCCAGGTCCGGGTTTTTGATGCCCCAGATGTCGGCGGTGAAGATGTCCAGTTTGAAGGCGAACACCGCGATCAACACGAACAGCAGCAGCGGCACGACCTTGGCGACCGTGGTCACGAGGTTGATGAACGCCGCTTCCTTGATCCCGCGCAACACCAGAAAATGCACGGCCCACAGCAGCACCGAGGCACCGATCACCGCCGCAACGGTGTTGCCCTCACCGAAAATCGGAAAGAAGTAGCCGAGGGTGCTGAACAGCAGAACGAAGTAACCGACGTTGCCCAGCCAGGCACTGATCCAGTAACCCCAGGCGGATGAGAAACCCATGTAGTCGCCGAAACCGGCCTTGGCGTAGGCGTAGACACCGCCGTCCAGGTCAGGCTTGCGATTGGCGAGGGTTTGGAAGACAAAAGCGAGGGTGAGCATGCCGACAGCGGTGATGGCCCAACCGATCAGTACCGCGCCGACGTCGGCGCTGGCGGCCATGTTTTGTGGCAAAGAGAATATCCCGCCACCGATCATCGAGCCGACTACCAACGCAACCAGTGCACCTAGTCGTAGTTTTCCGGGAGCTTCAGACATTGCATGACTCCATTGCAGGAGAGAAGAGATCACAGCGTAGTTCTGTTGTCTGTTCAAACAGCTGACTTAGATCAGTGCATGGTCACATTCCATTGTTAATGAATGACTTAGGAAACCACTACAGGCATAAAGCTGTCTTCTGAAATGCCCGTTCTAGAGGCTTTCTGGTGATGTTCTTGGGAATGGCTATTATTACTTTCGAATTATCACGCTAGTTCTTTTTCAGGTTTTGGCAAATTTTCAGCCTCTGTTTTCAGTACAGAATTGATTTATTAGGATCAGCGCACAAAATTGTCTTAGCGTGCTAGGCGTTAGCGTCATCGGCTATATATAAATGGGCGTTTGTTGGCGTTATCTAATAAACGTACTTACTCTTTACCCATTTAGTTAGTTAAGACATAAACCTGTGGTGAGGGGATTTATCCCCGATGGGTGGCGAAGCCGCCCCAAAACCTCAGAACTCGTTCTGTCTGATACACCGCGCTGACTGGGTCTGGGGCGGCTTCGCCACCCAACGGGGATAAATCCCCTCGCCACAGGTATAAACAGGTTTCGAGAACCGTTGTCAGGAAAGGGAGATTTGCATGTCGCAACCGACGCAAAAGCTGCGATTAGGCGCGTTGATCGCCCTGGTGGTGGGGTCGATGATTGGCGGGGGGATTTTCTCGTTGCCGCAGAACATGGCTGCACGCGCCGACGCCGGGGCGATCCTGATCGGTTGGGGCATCACCGCGATCGGCATGTTGACGCTGGCGTTCGTCTTTCAGACCCTGGCCAACCGCAAGCCGGAGCTGGACTCTGGGGTCTACGCCTACGCCAAGGCCGGGTTTGGCGACTACATGGGGTTCTCGTCGGCGTGGGGTTACTGGATCAGCGCGTGGCTGGGCAACGTTGGTTATTTCGTTCTTTTATTCAGCACCCTTGGCTACTTTTTTCCGGTGTTCGGCCAGGGCAACACGCCGATCGCCATTGCCTGTGCGTCGGTGCTGCTGTGGGCTGTGCATTTTCTGGTGATGCGCGGGATCAAGGAGGCGGCGCTGATCAATCAACTGACCACGGTGGCCAAAGTCGTGCCGCTGATCATGTTCATCGTCATCGCGGCGGTGGCGTTCAAAGCGGACATTTTTACCCGCGACATCTGGGGCACCAGCAACCCGAATTTCGGCGGGGTGATGGACCAGGTGCGCAACATGATGCTGGTCACCGTGTTCGTCTTCATCGGTATCGAAGGCGCCAGCGTGTACTCGGCGCGGGCGGAGAAACGCAGTGACGTCGGCCGCGCCACGGTGATTGGTTTTGTCGGCGTGCTGGCGCTGCTGGTGCTGGTCAATGTGTTGTCGCTGGGAATCATGAGCCAGCCGGAACTGGCGAATTTGCAGAACCCGTCACTGGCGGCAGTGCTTGAGCACATCGTCGGGCCGTGGGGCGCGCTGTTGATCAGCATTGGTCTGGCCATTTCCCTGCTCGGTGCCTTGCTGTCGTGGGCGCTGCTGTGTGCGGAAATTCTATTCGCCACGGCCAAGGACAAAACCATGCCGGCGTTCCTGAAAAAGGAAAACAAGAACCACGTGCCGGTCAATGCGTTGTGGCTGACCAATGCGATGATCCAGATTTTCCTGCTGATCACGCTGTTTTCGGCGGGCACTTACACCAGCCTGATTTACCTGGCGTCGTCGATGATTCTGGTGCCGTACCTGTGGTCGGCGGCGTATGCGGTGCTGCTGAGCGGGCGTGGCGAAACCTACGAACACGCCTCGGCTGAACGCACCAAGGATTTGCTGATTGGCGGCATCGCACTGGGTTATGCGGTGTGGTTGTTGTATGCCGGTGGGGTGAAGTATTTGCTGCTGTCGGCGTTGCTCTATGCGCCGGGGGTGATCCTGTTTGCCAAGGCCAAACATGAGGCGGGCGAGCCGTTGTTCACTCATGTCGAGAAAGGCATTTTCACCTGCGTGGTCATCGGCGCGGGGCTGGCGGCTTACGGTCTGTACAGCGGATTGCTGTCGTTGTGAGGTTGGCACTGGCTTATCAGCCACCCTATGACTGGGACGCGATGCTGGGATTTCTCGCCGCGCGGGCGGTGGTCGGGATGGAGACCATGGTCGATGGCGTGTATTCGCGCAGCATCGGGTTGAACGGCGTGCATGGCACGGTATCGGTGTGGCCCGGTGCCGGTGATTCCCTTGCGGTTGAGGTGGATTTTCCTGATTCTCAGGCGCTGCCGGAAATTGTTCGTCGGTTGCGGCGGATGTTCGATCTGGATGCGGATTTGGCGGTGATGCAAGGGCATCTTGCGCAGGATCCGCTGCTGGCTCGGTTGATGGCCGAGCTTCCCGGGTTGCGCATTCCTGGGGCGTGGGATGGTTTGGAACTGGCATTTCGCGCAGTGCTCGGGCAGCAGATTACCGTGGTGGCGGCGATTCGTTTGGCGGGGAAATTGGTGGCTCAGTATGGCGCGCCTCTGCAATCGACGGTGCCGGGTTTGAGTTATGTGTTTCCTGAGGCATGTGTGTTGGCTGAGGCCGATTTGGCGGCCTTAGGGATGCCCAAGAGTCGAGGACGGACACTGTCGGGGGTGGCTCAAGCGTGGCTCGATGATCCTTCATTATTTGAGCCGGATCGCGACGATGGTGTGGCGCGGTTGCTGGCGTTGCACGGGATTGGCGAGTGGACGGCGCAGTACATTGCGCTACGGCAGTTGCGCGATCTGGATGGGTTTCCCCATGGCGATGTCGGGTTGTTGCGGGCGCTGGAAGTGTTGGAGGGACAGCGGCCGACGGCGCGGGAATTGGCTGTGCGGGCGGAGGGTTGGCGGCCTTATCGCGGGTATGCGGCGCAGGTGTTGTGGGCGTCTTTGATTCACCCTCACCCCAGCCCTCTCCCGGAGGGAGAGGGGGCCGACCGAGGTGTCTGGCGCTATACATCGACCTGAGTAACCGAGGCGATTATGGATTCAAGGCCAATTTTCCATGCTGATGTTGGATTCAACACCAATCTTTCAAGTCGGTGAATCTCGC
>NZ_RWIL01000069.1:0-58626 GCF_009764635.1 Pseudomonas sp. PB103
AGCCTTCGGCAGCTCCTACATGAGATCTCTGTAGGAGCTGCCGAAGGCTGCGATCTTTTGATCTTGCTGCTAGTTCTTGTGAAGCTTGCGCATCAACTCGGCCTCAGCCTGGGTCAACCCACACGACTGAGTCAGTTCATCAACGCTGGCGCCCATGCCCACCAGTTTCGCCGCCTGGGCGAACGACAGGCTGGATGGATCGCGCTGTTCCAGCTGAACGATCTTGTCCGGCAACGGGCTCACCACGGCACGCAACTCGTGCAGCGCTTCGCCCATGCGCACATTACCGTTCTGGTAATCGTCAACACGTTTGGCCAGGTCCTTGATGCGCTGATCACGCAGCGCATCGCCCTGAGCCTGTTGTGCGGCAATCACTTTTTGCGCCTTGATGTACGACACAAACATTGCCAGCGTGCCTGCCCAGAATAGGAACAGGACAATGACCGCGACCTCGAGAATCAATCAGATATTCTCCAGGTCCGACCATTCTTCTTCGCTCATCATCTTGTCCAGCTCGACCAGGATCAGCAACTCGTTGTTTTTGTTGCACACGCCCTGGATGAACTTGGCCGACTCTTCGTTACCGACGTTCGGTGCGGTTTCGATTTCCGACTGACGCAGGTAAACCACTTCGGCGACGCTGTCGACCATGATGCCGACGACTTGCTTGTCGGCTTCGATGATGACGATACGGGTGTTGTCGCTGATCTCGCCGCTGTTCAGGCCGAAGCGCTGACGGGTGTCGATCACGGTGACCACGTTACCGCGCAGGTTGATGATGCCCAGCACGTAGCTTGGCGCACCCGGCACTGGAGCGATCTCGGTGTAGCGCAGCACTTCCTGCACGCGCATCACGTTGATGCCGTAGGTTTCGTTGTCCAGCTTGAAGGTCACCCATTGCAGGATCGGATCTTCAGAACCTTTTGCATTCGTCGCCTGATTACTCATACCTGACCCCTCGAAAAAACCGCTCTGGGCGGTGTGTGTTCTGTGTGGCGGCATTCAACAATGCCGTCGCCTGATTGTTATGTCGGCTGCTATGTCGGTTTATGTAGCGGCTTGTGGCCGCCAAGGTGCTTTGCCCCACCGCTGGCGATCAACTCGGCCAGAGCGGAAACGTCAAGCAATGCACACATGTGCTCAATCACCGTGCCGGCAAGCCATGGCCGCTGACCTCGATGACTTCTCCATTTGATTTCATTCGGGTCCAGGCGCAACGAGCGACTGACCTGATGCACCGCCAGGCCCCACTCGTAACCTTGTACCGAAATCACGTACTGCAGGCCCTGACGGAAGTCATCGCGGTAGCGATCCGGCATGACCCAGCGTGCGGTGTCCAAAACTTTCAGGTTGCCGGCCTGGCTCGGCAGGATCCCGAGGAACCATTCCGGCTGACCGAACAGTGGCGTCAGCTCATGGCCAGCCAGCGAATAGATCGAACCGAGGCATACCAGCGGCACCGCGAGGGTCAGCCCGGCGACGTCGAACAACAGGCATTCGAACGCTTCGGACGCCCAGGCCGGACGGCCATCGGTGTCCACCGGCGGCGGCGTGTTGTTCGGTGGCAGATGCACTTCCACCAGCGGCGGGACCAGCGTCTGCTCGACAGGTGCGGGCTCAACTGGAGCAGGTGCTGGAGCCGGTTCGACCACAGTCGGTTGCGGTGCGGTTTTCAGCAACTGTGTTTGCAGCAGCGGAGCGAGCGTCGAGACCGATGCACGGACCGGCGCTGCTTCCTCGATCAAAGCCACCGGCGTTTTGGCAACCGCTGCAACGGCAGGCGCGGCAACCGGCGCAGCAGGCCTGGCCGCTTTCTGCGCGTCACGGGCCTGCTCTTCCAGCACCGCGGCCTGGAACTCGTCCAGCGCCTCGGTGCTTTCTTCGACAACTTCGACTGGCGTCGGCAACGCGTCAGGAATCTCCTGCAGCAGACTGTCCAGATACGACTGCAAGGCCAACTGCGGCTTCGACGTCAACTTCAAAGGCCGATTCATGCGCAACCCCCTGTAGGAGCTGCGGAACGCTGCGATCTTTTGATCTTTTCAGGAACGCCACAAAGCAAGATCAAAAGATCGCAGCCTTCGGCAGCTCCTACACAAGTCAAAATCATTCAAGCCACCTGCGGAACAAGTTGTTGCGCCAACAGATGCTTGAGCAGCGCGCGATACGCCAGCACGCCACGGCTCTTGCCGTCGAATTGCGAAGGCGTGACACCGGCACGGCTGGCATCGCGCAGACGGGTATCGACCGGGATGTAACCCTGCCAGATCTCGTCGGGGAATTTGTCCCGCAGCACACGCAAGGTGTGCATCGATGCCTGCGTACGGCGATCAAACAGGGTCGGCACGATGCTGAACGGCAGCGCCTGTTTGCGCGAACGATTGATCATCGCCAAGGTGTTGACCATGCGCTCCAGGCCTTTGACGGCCAGGTGTTCGGTCTGCACCGGGATCACCAGTTGCTGGCTCGCGGCAAGCGCGTTGACCATCAAGACGCCGAGCAACGGCGGGCTGTCGATCACGGCGTAATCGAAGTCTTGCCACAATTGCGCCAGACTCTTGGCGATCACCAGACCGAGACCACTCTGCCCGGGCGACTGACGCTCAAGGGTCGCCAGCGCGGTGCTCGACGGCAACAGCGAAATACGTTCATCGCTGGTCGACAACAGCAACTGCCCCGGCAGGCCTTGCGGCACGCTGCCCTTGTGCAGAAACAGGTCGTAGTTGCTGTGTTCCAGGCTGTCGGGGTCGTAACCGAAATAACTGGTCATCGAGCCGTGCGGGTCGAGATCGACCACAACCACGCGCTTGCCCGCCTCGGCCAGCAATCCGGCTAAAGCGATGGAGGATGTGGTTTTACCGACACCACCCTTTTGATTGGCGACTGCCCAGACTCTCATTCAGTTCGTTCCTCCCGGCCGATATGCTCGACCGAGACATAGCTCAGCGTGTTAATGCGGGTGACGGAGAATTGACGGCACTCTCGCGTCCCGGCGTCTTGACCGGGGTCGGTGCAGTTTGTGTGCCAGCACGCTTCAACGCCGCGTCCGGTTGCGCATTGGCGGTCCCGGTGCCCGTGAGGCTGCGGCGCACATCGAGATTGCGCGACACCACCAACACCACGCGACGGTTCTTCGCGCGGCCTTCAACGGTGGCGTTGTTGGCGACCGGCTGAAACTCACCGTAACCCACCGACGCCAGGCGACCGGGGTTCACGCCCTGCATCGCCAACATGCGCACGATGCTCGCCGAACGCGCCGAGGACAGCTCCCAGTTGGTCGGGTACTGCGCAGTGCGGATCGGCTGGTCATCGGTGAAGCCTTCGACGTGAATCGGGTTGTCGAACGGTTTCAGAATCGCTGCAACCTTGTCGATGATGTTGAAGGCAATGTCACTCGGCATGGCATCGCCGCTGCCGAACAACAGGCTGGAGTTGAGTTCGATCTCGACCCACAACTCGTTGCCACGCACGGTCATCTGGTTGGAGCTGATCAAGTCACCGAACGCCGCGCTGATGTCATCAGCGATGCTTTTCAGCGGATCGCTGGCACCGGCAATACCGGCATCGATCTGCTCGGCATCTTTGACCAGCGGCTTGGCCGGGGTCACCGTTTTCGGCCGCTCGTCACCAATCGGAATCGGCTTGAGCGCGCGGTCGGAGTCCTTGAAGACACCGACCAGCGCTTCGGAGATCTCTTTGTACTTGCCTTCGTTGATCGACGAAATCGAGTACATGACCACGAAGAACGCGAACAGCAACGTGATGAAGTCAGCGTAGGAAACCAGCCAGCGTTCGTGGTTTACATGCTCTTCCTGGTGGCGACGACGTGCCATGAGCTTATTCCCTTAATCCATGAAGCCCTGAAGCTTCAACTCGATGGAGCGAGGGTTTTCACCTTCGGCGATCGACAAAATGCCTTCCAACAACATTTCGCGATAACGCGACTGCCGCAGCGCGATAGACTTCAGTTTGGCCGCCACCGGCAGCAGGATCAGGTTGGCACTGGCCACGCCGTAAATGGTCGCGACGAATGCGACGGCAATGCCGCTGCCCAACTGCGTCGGGTCAGCGAGGTTGCCCATCACATGGATCAGGCCCATCACCGCACCGATGATGCCGATGGTCGGCGCATAACCGCCCATGCTTTCGAAAACTTTCGCGGCTTCGATGTCGCGCGCTTCCTGGGTGTAGAAATCCACTTCAAGGATGCTGCGGATCGCTTCCGGCTCGGCGCCGTCGACCAGCAGTTGCAGGCCTTTGCGCGAGTAGTTGTCAGGTTCGGCATCCGCCACGCCTTCCAGACCGAGCAGGCCTTCCTTGCGCGCAGTGAGGCTCCAGTTGACCACGCGGTCGATGCCGCCAGCCAGGTCGACTCGAGGCGGAAAGAAGATCCAGGCGAGAATCTGCATGGCGCGCTTGAACGCGCTCATCGGCGATTGCAGCAGCGCGGCACCGATGGTGCCGCCCAGTACGATCAATGCCGCCGGGCCGTTGGCCAGCGCACCGAGGTGACCACCTTCCAGGTAGTTGCCGCCGATGATGGCGACGAACGCCATGATGATCCCGATAAGGCTTAAAACATCCATCAGATACACGCCTCGACAATGTGCTTGCCGATATCGTCGAGGCTGTACACCGCGTCCGCGAGGTCAGCTTTGACGATGGCCATCGGCATGCCGTAAATCACACAGCTGGCTTCGTCCTGCGCCCAGATCGAGCTGCCGCCCTGCTTGAGCAGACGCGCGCCTTCACGGCCATCGGCGCCCATGCCGGTCAGCACCACCGCCAGAACTTTGTCGCCGTAGGACTTCGCCGCACTACCGAAAGTGATGTCCACGCATGGCTTGTAATTCAGACGCTCGTCGCCCGGCAGAATCTTCACCGCACCACGGCCATCGATCATCATTTGCTTGCCACCCGGCGCCAGTAACGCCAGGCCCGGACGCAGGATGTCGCCATCCTCGGCTTCCTTGACGCTGATGCGGCAGAGCTTGTCGAGACGCTCGGCGAAGGCTTTGGTGAACGCCGCCGGCATGTGCTGGATCAACACGATCGGTGCCGGGAAATTTGCCGGCAACTGAGTCAGCACGCGCTGCAAGGCAACCGGACCACCCGTCGAGGTGCCGATGGCAACCAGTTTGTAGGCTTTGCGCTTCGGTGCCGGCGAGGAGGAACTGGCCGTCGACGCGCGGCTTGGCGCAGGTGCATGCACAGGGGCAGGCGCCGGACGGGCCGGAGCGTGAGTGCTGTGACTGCTGAAGCTTGATGCCGCTGGGGTTGGCGCAGGTGCAGGCGCAGCCACTGGAGCCGGCGCACTGTAAGCACTGAAGCGACGGTTACTGCGCGAGATGCTATGGACCTTTTCGCACAGCAGTTGCTTGACCTTCTCCGGGTTACGCGAGATGTCTTCGAAATTCTTCGGCAGGAAATCCACCGCACCGGCGTCCAGCGCATCGAGGGTGACCCGCGCGCCTTCGTGCGTCAGCGAGGAGAACATCAACACCGGGGTCGGGCAGCGCTGCATGATGTGCCGCACTGCCGTGATGCCGTCCATCATCGGCATCTCGTAGTCCATGGTGATCACGTCCGGCTTGAGGGCCAGGGCCTGATCGATCGCCTCTTTACCGTTGGTGGCCGTGCCGACCACCTGGATGCTCGGATCCGCTGAAAGAATTTCCGAGACGCGGCGGCGGAAAAAACCCGAATCGTCCACCACCAGGACTTTGACTGCCATAAACACTCCATTAGGTGCAGCGGAACGTTGTCGCCCCGCTGCCCCGGATTCAAATACGCCGTGCGGCGTAACGCTTGAGCATGCTCGGAACATCGAGAATCAGTGCAATGCGGCCGTCACCGGTGATGGTGGCGCCGGACATGCCCGGAGTTCCCTGGAGCATTTTGCCCAATGGCTTGATGACCACTTCTTCCTGGCCGACCAGTTGATCGACGACGAAGCCGATCCGCTGAGTGCCCACCGAAAGGATCACCACGTGGCCTTCACGCTGCTCTTCGTGAGCGGCGGAGCTGACCAGCCAGCGCTTGAGGTAGAACAATGGCAGCGCCTTGTCCCGCACGATCACCACTTCCTGGCCGTCCACAACGTTGGTGGTCGACAGGTCGAGGTGGAAGATCTCGTTGACGTTGACCAACGGGAACGCAAACGCCTGGTTGCCAAGCATGACCATCAGGGTTGGCATGATCGCGAGGGTCAGCGGCACCTTGATGACGATTTTCGAGCCCTGGCCCTTGGTCGAGTAGATGTTGATCGAACCGTTGAGCTGGGAAATCTTGGTCTTCACCACGTCCATGCCGACACCACGGCCGGAGACGTCGGAGATCTCGGTCTTGGTCGAGAAACCCGGGGCGAAAATCAGGTTGTAGCACTCGGTATCGCTGAGGCGATCGGCCGCATCCTTGTCCATCACACCGCGTTTTACCGCGATCGAACGCAGGACGTTCGGGTCCATGCCTTTGCCGTCATCGGAAATCGACAGCAGGATATGGTCGCCTTCCTGTTCGGCCGCCAGCACCACACGACCGCCACGGGCCTTGCCCGACGCTTCGCGCTCTTCCGGCGACTCGATGCCGTGGTCGACGGCGTTGCGCACCAAGTGGACCAGCGGGTCGGCCAAGGCCTCGACAAGGTTTTTGTCGAGGTCGGTTTCTTCACCCACCAGTTCCAGGTTGATCTCTTTCTTGAGCTGACGCGCCAGGTCACGAACCAGACGCGGGAAGCGCCCGAAGACCTTCTTGATCGGCTGCATCCGGGTCTTCATCACCGCGGTCTGCAAGTCAGCCGTGACCACGTCGAGGTTCGACACGGCCTTTTGCATGGCTTCATCGCCGCTGTTCAAACCCAGGCGCACCAGACGGTTACGCACCAGCACCAGCTCGCCGACCATGTTCATGATTTCGTCGAGACGTGCGGTGTCGACGCGCACGGTGGTTTCGGCTTCGCTTGCCGGTTTTTCCGGTGGCGGTGCAGCGGCGGCACGGGCCGGAGCCGGTGCCGCAGCGGCGGCCGGTTTTGGCGCTTCGGCTTTTGGCTCAGGCTTGGCAGCAGGCTTTGGCGCTGCTACGGCGGCCGGCGCTTTGGCAACGGGCGTGGCTACGTTCGAGGCGCTGCCAGCAGCGGCGGTGCCGACTTCAGTGAACTTGCCTTTGCCGTGCAATTCGTCGAGCAGCGATTCGAACTCGTGATCGCTGATCAGATCGCTGCCCGCCGCTGCGGCCGCTGGAGCAGCAGGCGCAGGTGCCGAAGCAATCGCCGACTCCAGCGCATCGACAGCAAAGTTGCCCTTGCCGTGCAACTGATCGAGCAGTGCTTCGAATTCGTCGTCGGTGATGTCGGAGCTGTCGCCTTTGGCCGGTGCCGCAGGGGCTGCCGCCGCTGGTGCAACCGCGTCCACGGCGAACTGGCCCTTGCCGTGCAACTGATCGAGCAACGACTCGAACTCGGCATCGGTGATTTCATCGCTGGCCGCGCCATCGGCAGCCGGCGCAGGTGCAGCCGCTGCCGGTGCTTCAGCTTCGGCCTTGACGGCGTTCAGCGAGTCCAGCAGTTGTTCGAATTCGTTATCGGTGATGTCGCCCGACGGGTCGCCTTCGCCGACCAGATCTTCGATCATCTCGGCCACTGGCGAAGCCGGGGCTGCGTCCGCCGATTGCGGTTCGGCCAGACGCGCCAGAGCGGCCAGCAGTTCCGGGGTGGCAGCGGTGATCGGCGCACGCTCACGAACCTCAGTGAACATGCTGTTCACCGCGTCCAGTGCTTCGAGGACAACGTCCATCAGTTCTGCATCAACGCGACGTTCACCCTTACGGAGGATGTCGAACACGTTTTCGGCGATGTGACAGCACTCCACCAGCTCATTGAGCTGAAGGAAGCCGGCGCCCCCTTTTACAGTGTGGAAACCGCGAAAAATTGCGTTGAGCAGATCTGCGTCATCCGGGCGGCTTTCCAGCTCGACCAGTTGTTCGGACAGTTGCTCAAGAATCTCGCCGGCCTCAACCAGGAAATCCTGAAGGATCTCTTCATCGGCGCCGAAGCTCATTAATGGGGTGCTCCTACAGGTCTAAAAACCCAAAAAACCTAAAATTCCAAAACTCTAGAACCCGAGGCTGGATAACAAATCGTCCACATCGTCCTGACCGGACACAACGTCTTCTCGTTTATCGGCATGAATCTGCGGACCTTCACCCTGCGAGAGATGTTTTTGTGGATCTTTTTCTGCAAGCATCGCGGCGCGGTCATGTTCGATGCCCGCAAAGCGGTCGACCTGACTGGCCATGAGCACGAGTTTGAGCAAATTGCTTTCGACTTCGGTGACCAGTTGGGTCACACGCTTGATCACCTGACCGGTCAGGTCCTGGTAATCCTGGGCCAGCAGGATGTCGTTAAGATTGCTCGACACCGCACGGTTGTCCGTGCTGCTGCGCGACAGAAAACCGTCGACCCGGCGCGCCAGCTCGCGGAACTCTTCAGCCCCGACTTCGCGACGCATGAAGCGACCCCAATCGGTGCTCAAGGCCTGGGCTTCATCGGCCAGACTGTTGACCACCGGCGTGGCGCTTTCCACCAGATCCATGGTGCGGTTGGCCGCGGCCTCTGTCAGCTTGACCACATAGCCCAGGCGTTCGGTGGCGTCGGTGATTTGCGACACTTCCTCGGCCTGCGGCATGTTCGGATCGATCTGGAAGTTGACGATCGCACTGTGCAGTTCACGTGTGAGCTTGCCGACTTCCTGATACAGGCCACGGTCACGGGTCTGATTGAGCTCATGGATCAGTTGCACAGCGTCGCCGAACCTGCCTTTTTCAAGGCTCTCGACCAGTTCGACCGCGTGTTTTTTCAGGGTCGACTCGAAATCGCCCTGTGAAGATTCGTTATGCTCCATAGCTCCCCCGCGCGTTCATCAGCCGATGCGTTCGAAAATCTTCTCGATTTTGTCTTTCAACGCCTGAGCCGTGAAAGGTTTGACTACGTAGCCGTTTACACCGGCCTGAGCGGCTTCAATGATCTGCTCGCGCTTGGCTTCAGCGGTCACCATGAGAACGGGCAGATGCTTGAGTTTTTCATCGGCACGCACGTGGCGCAGCAGGTCGATACCGGTCATGCCCGGCATGTTCCAGTCTGTTACCAGAAAGTCGATGCTTCCGCTGTTGAGCACCGGAATGGCGGTAGTGCCATCGTCGGCCTCGACGGTATTGGTGAACCCAAGATCGCGCAGCAGGTTCTTGATGATCCGCCGCATCGTTGAGAAGTCATCAACGATGAGGATTTTCATGTCTTTGTTCAATTCGACCTCCAAGCAGTCTTAAACGCGCCCAGCACCTGGACGCGCCACTTCAATCAATCGGCGCAGCACTCGAAGACTGTCTGGAGCACAACAGAGCAAGACCGGTGCCGTTCATCACCGCACCAGCCTCGTTCGCAGTGTCCCCACACTGCCTTCAGCGCGCTCGCCACTCCCCCAAACGCCCCCGCAAGCGGGCCGCGCACTGGCTGTGTAACTGGCTGACCCGCGATTCACTGACGCCAAGGACTTCACCGATCTCCTTGAGGTTCAGCTCTTCGTCGTAGTACAGCGCCAACACCAGTCGCTCACGCTCCGGCAAATTGGCAATCGCGTCCGCCAGCGCCGCCTGGAAGCGTTCATCTTCCAGATCGCGTGACGGCTCAAGATGAGCACTCGCGCCATCCTCGTGCAGCCCTTCGTGTTCGCCGTCCTGCAGCAGGTCGTCGAAACTGAAGAGGCGGCTGCCCAAGGTGTCATTCAAAATCCCGTAGTAATCGTCGAGACTCAATTGGAGTTCGGCCGCAACCTCGTGATCTTTAGCATCACGGCCGGTTTTAGCTTCAATTGCGCGAATCGCGTCACTGACCATACGGGTATTGCGGTGAACCGAGCGTGGCGCCCAGTCCCCTTTGCGCACTTCGTCGAGCATTGCGCCGCGGATTCGTATGCCCGCGTACGTTTCGAAACTGGCGCCTTTGCTGGCGTCATATTTGGTCGAGACTTCAAGCAGGCCGATCATCCCGGCCTGGATCAGGTCTTCGACCTGCACACTCGCCGGCAACCGTGCCAGCAAGTGATAGGCAATGCGCTTTACCAGTGGCGCGTAACGCTCGATCAACTCGTACTGCGCATCACGTGCCGACTTCTTGTAGTAATTCATACCGCTGGCGGTCATAGCACTGGCCCTGCCGTTTGCTGCACGAGGCGCTCGACGAAAAATTCAAGGTGGCCACGCGGGTTGGCGGGCAGCGGCCAGGTATCGACCTTCTGCGCGATCGCCTTGAACGCCAGCGCGCACTTGGAACGCGGGAAGGCTTCATAGACGGCACGCTGTTTCTGCACGGCCTTACGCACGCTTTCGTCGTAAGGCACGGCGCCGACGTATTGTAGAGCGACGTCAAGGAAGCGATCCGTGACCTTGGTCAACTTGGCGAACAGGTTGCGGCCTTCTTGCGGGCTCTGCGCCATGTTGGCCAATACGCGGAAGCGGTTCATGCCGTAATCGCGGTTGAGCAGTTTGATCAGCGCGTAGGCGTCGGTGATCGAGGTCGGCTCGTCGCACACCACCAGCAACACTTCCTGGGCTGCGCGAACAAAACTGACTACCGAGTCACCAATACCCGCAGCGGTGTCGATCACCAGTACGTCGAGATTGTCGCCGATGTCGCTGAACGCCTGAATCAGGCCAGCGTGTTGTGCCGGGCTCAGGTGGACCATGCTCTGGGTGCCGGACGCGGCCGGCACGATGCGAATCCCGCCGGGGCCTTGCAACAGAACGTCGCGCAGCTCACAGCGGCCTTCGATAACGTCAGCCAGCGTGCGTTTGGGCGTGAGCCCCAGCAGAACGTCGACGTTCGCCAGACCCAGGTCGGCGTCCAGCAACATGACCCGACGGCCAAGCTCTGCCAGCGCCAGGGACAAGTTCACTGACACGTTAGTCTTGCCGACGCCACCTTTGCCGCCGGTCACCGCGATCACCTGTACGGGATGCATGCTGCCCATGTTATTTCTTTACCTTGTCTTGCATAGACGGAGGCCACATTACTGGCTGCGCGTTCACAACCGGAACAATGCATGGCAGACCATCGATGTAGGTACAAAAACTGTTCATGAATACCTCAGCCTACCTGCTTGGTGGGGCTGTGATAGATATCAGCGAACATGTCGGCCATGGCTTCTTCGCTGGGTTCTTCCTGCATTTGCACGCTGACGGCGCGGCTGACCAATTGATGACGGCGCGGCAGATGCAGATCATCTGGAATCCGTGGGCCATCGGTCAGGTACGCGACCGGCAATTCATGACTGATCGCCAGGCTCAACACTTCGCCAAGGCTGGCCGTTTCATCCAGTTTAGTCAGGATGCACCCGGCAAGCCCGCAACGCTTGTAACTGTGATAAGCGGCGGTTAGAACCTGTTTCTGGCTGGTGGTTGCCAAGACCAGATAATTTTTTGAACGAATGCCTCGACCGGCCAGACTTTCGAGCTGCATGCGCAGGGCCGGATCGCTGGCTTGCAGGCCGGCAGTATCGATCAATACCACGCGTTTGCGCAGCAGTGGATCCAGCGCTTGCACCAGCGATTGGCCCGGATCGACGTGAGTCACCGGCACATTGAGAATGCGCCCCAGGGTCTTCAGTTGTTCCTGCGCACCGATGCGGAAACTGTCCATGCTCACCAGCGCGACATTCTGCGCGCCGTACTTGAGCACGTAACGCGCGGCGAGCTTGGCCAGCGTGGTGGTCTTGCCCATGCCGGCAGGGCCGACCATGGCGATCACACCGCCCTCTTCCAGCGGCTCGACTTCCGGTACGGCAATCATCCGCGCCAGGTGCGCAAGCAACATGCGCCAGGCCTGACGCGGCTCTTCGATATCGGTGATCATCGCCAGCAGATCGCGCGACAACGGCCCGGACAGACCGATGCGTTGCAGACGACGATAGAGGTTGGCTTGCGCCGGACGGCTGCCCTGCAACTGATTCCAGGCCAGGGTGCCGAGCTGAACTTCCATCAGCTCGCGCAGGCTGTTCAATTCAAAACGCATCGAATCCAGTGCGCGTGGATCGACGCCGCCGGAGGACTGCGCAGGCGCCGGGGCCGGACGCGCCGGAGCGGCGTACGTCGGCTCGCTCAGCGGCTCAGCGGCGGTCAGCGGCAGCCCAGCGGTCAACGGCAGACCGGCGAAGATCTGCCGATTGCTGTTGCCGTCGGCTTCGCCACGCAGGCTCAACTCGGCCTGGGCGGTGACGATGCGCGACTGGGTCTTGCGCAGCTCGTCTTCGAGTTCCATGTTCGGAACCCGTGGTGCCAGCGCCGACAATTTGTAATCCAGTGCCGCCGTCAGCTCGACACCGCCGGCAATGCGACGATTGCCAATGATGGCGGCATCAGCGCCCAGCTCATCACGAACCAGCTTCATGGCCTGACGCATATCGGCGGCAAAGAAACGCTTAACTTGCATAAACCACTACCTCAGCCGTTGGGCCCTACTGTCGCAACGATGGTCACTTGCTTGTTGTCCGGTATTTCCTGGTAGGCCAGCACGTGCAGTCCAGGGACTGCCAGGCGGCCAAAGCGCGAGAGCATCGCGCGCACCGGGCCTGCTACCAACAGGATCACCGGCTGACCTTGCATTTCCTGACGCTGCGCCGCCTCGATGAGCGAACGCTGCAGCTTCTCGGCCATGCTTGGCTCCAGCAGAACGCCCTCTTCCGAGCCTTGTCCTGCCTTCTGCAGACTATTGAGCAATATTTGTTCCAACCTTGGCTCCAAGGTGATCACAGGCAGCTCGGACTCAGTGCCTACAATGCTTTGGACGATGGCGCGCGATACGCCGACCCGCACAGCAGCGACCAACGCGGCGGTATCTTGACTCTTGGCGGCGTTGTTGGCGATGGCTTCGGCGATGCTGCGAATGTCGCGCACCGGCACGTGCTCGGCCAGCAGCGCTTGCAGCACTTTGAGCAGTTGCGACAGCGAGACCACACCCGGCACCAGTTCTTCAGCCAGTTTCGGCGAGCTTTTGGCCAGCAATTGCATGAGTTGCTGCACTTCTTCGTGGCCGATCAGCTCACTGGAGTGCTTGTACAGAATCTGGTTCAAGTGGGTCGCAACCACGGTGCTGGCATCGACCACGGTGTAACCGAGCGATTGTGCCTGTGCGCGCTGGCTGATTTCGATCCACACCGCTTCCAGGCCGAAAGCCGGATCTTTGGCGTTGATCCCGTTGAGCGTGCCGTAGACCTGGCCGGGGTTGATCGCCAGTTCGCGATCCGGGTAGATCTCGGCTTCGGCGAGGATCACCCCCATCAGGGTCAGGCGATAGGCGCTCGGTGCCAGATCGAGGTTGTCGCGGATGTGTACGGTCGGCATCAGGAAGCCCAGATCCTGAGAGAGCTTTTTGCGCACGCCCTTGATCCGCGCGAGCAGTTGCCCACCCTGATTGCGGTCCACCAGCGGGATCAGGCGATAACCGACTTCCAGGCCGATCATGTCGATCGGGGTCACGTCATCCCAGCCCAGTTCCTTGGTTTCCATGGCGCGGGCCGGCGACGGCAGCAG
Organism: Pseudomonas sp. PB103; assembly: GCF_009764635.1. NCBI lineage: Bacteria > Pseudomonadati > Pseudomonadota > Gammaproteobacteria > Pseudomonadales > Pseudomonadaceae > Pseudomonas > Pseudomonas sp. PB103. Next base: position 13,579 of record NZ_RWIL01000069.1, read on the forward strand.
CTCTTGTTGACGCTTGACCTCTTGCAGGGCCTGCACCTTGACGATGTTTTGCTTCTTCCAGAACAGATAGGCGCCACCGGCAGCCAGCGCAGCCATGCTCAGGAACGAGAAGTGCGGCATGCCCGGCACCAGGCCCATGACCGCCATCAAACCTGCGGCCACCGCCAGCGCTTTCGGCGAGGCGAACATCTGGCGATTGATCTGTTTGCCCATGTCTTCCGAGCCGGAAGCACGGGTCACCATGATCGCGGCAGCTGTCGATAACAACAGTGATGGCAATTGCGCCACTAAACCGTCACCGATGGTCAGCAAGGCGTAAACCCGGCCAGCATCGCCGAAGCTCATGTTGTGCTGGAAGATACCGACGGCCATGCCGCCGATGAGGTTGATGAACAGAATCAGCAGGCCGGCAATGGCGTCACCACGGACGAATTTGCTGGCACCGTCCATCGAACCGTAGAACTCGGCCTCTTGGGCGACTTCCTGACGGCGCAACTTGGCTTGGTTCTGGTCGATCAGACCGGCGTTGAGGTCGGCGTCGATCGCCATTTGTTTGCCGGGCATCGCATCGAGGGTGAAGCGCGCGCTCACCTCGGAAATCCGCCCGGCACCCTTGGTCACCACGACGAAGTTGATGATCATCAGGATCGCGAAGACCACGATACCGACCACGTAGTTACCGCCGATCACCACCTCACCGAAGGCCTGAATCACCTTACCGGCAGCGGCGTGGCCGTCCTGACCGTGGAGCATGACCACCCGTGTAGAGGCCACGTTCAACGCCAGCCGCAACAGGGTCGCGACCAGCAGAATGGTCGGGAACACCGCGAAATCCAGTGGCCGCAGCGCGTAGACGCAGACCAGCAGGACGACGATCGACAGGGCGATGTTGAAGGTAAAGAACACGTCCAGCAGGAACGGCGGCACCGGCAACATCATCATCGCCAGCATCACCAGCAACAGCAACGGCACGCCCAGATTGCCCCGACTTAAATCGGCAACGTTTGTGCGTGCTGTGTTGAATAACTGAGAGCGATCCACCGGTTTTCCCCGTTCCTTTAAAGCAAACTTTTGACGCCCAACGCAGGCGCACGGCGGCTATTGCAAGAAGCCTTCCAACTTTTGCGATTGATTGAAACAGAGAGGGAGGTGAACGCGAACAATGTAGGAGTGAGCCTGCTCGCGATGAGGATTTTCCAGTCAATACATTCAAACCAGACAGACCGCTATCGCGAGCAGGCTCACTCCTACAGGGGATCGCATTCCAAATCAGGAAGTGAGCCTGCTCGGGAAGGGCTAGTGAAGTCAGCAAAAGTCGACTTTTAAACTCAGGTGTTTAAAAGACACCTCATGACACGTCTCGCAGGCTACACATCCTTGCGCCTTTGCCTACAGCTACGCCAGAATCCGCCGGCTTGTGCGCTTTGGGGTCGGGTTCTATTGTGGGTCGGTCGCTGATCATTCAGTGATCGGGTTTAGCAGCCCGGGTTTTTCTCTAGACGCACAAAGCCTGTTGCCGTAATGGCGGCTTTGCGTGGGGCACTTCGGTGCGCCGGGTTCTAGAGTCCTGGTCTGCTAACCCGCGTACAGCCGCCACCTCCTTCGTTAGCAGCGAACGGTGGCAGCTTCACTACTCTAGAGGCTTCACCGATGATAAAACCAACACCAAACCCGCCAGAAACCGACCCCACCTCCCCCTACGAATCCGTCGATTCAAAAAAACTCCACGAAGCCGCCGACCGCGCCCTCGATCACTACCTCTGCCCCGGCAGCACCCGACCGCCACGCAAACCCAGTACGATGTACGCCGTGGTTTCGGACATCAAAAGCGAGGAGCTGCTGGCCAACGCCTGCGAAACCCTCGCCTCAGCCAGAACCATCGCCAACGACTTCGCCAACCTCATACCTGCATCACAACGCAGGACGCTACTGGGCATTGCGCAACTGATCATGCTCGGGGAGTTGGCGGTGAATCGGGCGCTGGATAATCTCGAACTGCCGAATTAGGTCGAGCACAGATCGCTCCCCCGCTCAGCATGGGAACGATCAAAAGATCGCAGCCTTCGGCAGCTCCTACCGGTGGAATTCGATCCATGTAGGAGCTGCCGAAGGCTGCGATCTTTTGATGTTGATGCGAATCAGGAGTCGCGACGCAGGTCCGGCGGAATCGGCAGGTCGTCCTTGAGCGGGTCCGGACGTTTGCCCTTGCCGGCGCGGTATTGGCGGATCTGGTAGACGTAGGCCAACACCTGGGCAACGGCCAGATACAGGCCACCCGGGATTTCTTCATCAAGCTCGGTGGAATAGTAGATCGACCGCGCCAGCGCTGGCGACTCCAGGAGCATGACGTTGTTGGCCACGGCGATTTCGCGAATCTTCAGCGCAAGGAAGTCGTTACCCTTGGCCAACAGCAACGGCGCACCGCCCTTTTCGGCGTCGTATTTGAGCGCCACGGCGTAGTGCGTCGGGTTAGTGATGACCACGTCGGCGTCGGGCACCGCCGCCATCATTCGTCGCTGCGACATCTCGCGCTGCAACTGACGAATGCGCTGTTTGACCTCCGGCTTGCCCTCCTGGTCCTTGTGCTCGTCGCGCACTTCCTGCTTGGTCATCTTGAGCTTTTTCATGCTCTCCCAAAGCTGCACAGGCACGTCCACTGCAGCGATCAGAATCAACCCGCAGGCCATCCACAACGTACTCCAGCCGACCAGCAAGACACTGTGAATGATCGCTTGATCCAGCGGCTCATGGGCGATGCGCAGCAGGTCATCGACGTCCGAGGACAGCACCACCAATGCCACCGCCAGAATGATGAAAAACTTCGCCAGCGCCTTGAGCAACTCGATGATCGACTTCATCGAAAACATGCGCTTGAGGCCAGAGCCAGGATTCATCCGGCTGAACTTCGGCGCCATGGAACCGGCGGCGAACAACCAGCCACCCAACGCAATCGGCCCGAGCAACGCCGCCAGCAACAGGGTGATCATGACCGGCTGAATCGCCACCAGCGCGATCTTCCCCGAGTTGAGCAAAAACGCGCCCATGGAGCGTTCGTCCATGATCACTTCGCGCGTCAGCGTGAAGTTCATGCGCATCAGTTCCATCAGGTCCTGCGCGAGCATGCCGCCAAAAATCAGCAGGCCACCGGCGCCGGCGAGCATCACCGCGAGGGTGTTGAGCTCTTTGGAACGGGCGATCTCGCCCTTCTCACGGGAGTCCTTTTTACGTTTCTCCGTGGGGTCTTCTGTTTTGTCCTGACCGCTTTCGCTCTCAGCCATGACTCAGCGCGCCCGTGCCAGTTCGCGTAAAAACTGCAAAGCCTCGGCGGCCAGCGGTTGATACTGATTGAGAATGTCCGCCAGACCGACCCAGACGATGAACAGGCCAAGCACCAGAGTCAGCGGGAAACCAATGGAGAAAATGTTCAGTTGCGGCGCAGCCCGGGTCATCACGCCGAAGGCAATGTTGACTACCAGCAGCGCGGAGATCGCCGGCAGCACCAGCAACAATGCAGCACCGAGCACCCAGCCGAGTTTACCGACCACCTCCCAGTAATGCGCCGTCATCAACCCGCTGCCCACCGGCAACGTGGTGAAGCTCTCCGTCAGGACTTCGAAGACCACCAGATGGCCGTTCATCGACAGGAACAGCAACGTCACCAGCATGGTGAAGAATTGCCCGATCACCGCCACGGACACGCCGTTGGTGGGGTCGACCATTGAGGCGAAACCCATGCCCATCTGGATCGCGACGATTTGCCCCGCCACCACAAAAGCCTGAAAGAACAACTGCAGGGAAAACCCGAGGATTGCGCCGATCAAAATCTGTTCGGCGATCAGCAGCAAGGCACTGAGGTCGAGCGCATTGACCGGGAGCATCGGCGGCAGGTTCGGCGAGATCACCAACGTGATGGCCAAGGCGAAATACAGGCGGATGCGTTTCGGCACCAGGGTCGTGCCGAAGATCGGCATGACCATCAATACCGAACCGATGCGAAACAACGGCAACATGAACGTCGCGACCCAGGTGCTGATCTGGGTGTCGGTCAACTGCAGCAGCGATTGCATGGCTTAGCCGATGACCATCGGGATGTTGTGGTAGAGCTGGATGATGTATTCCATGAAGGTCTGCACCAGCCACGGGCCGGCGACAATCAGGGTCACCAGCATCACCAGCAGACGCGGCAGGAAGCTCAGGGTCTGTTCGTTGATCTGCGTCGCGGCCTGGAACATCGCCACCAGCAGACCGACCAGCAGGCTCGGAATCACCAGCACCGCGACCATCATCGTGGTCAGCCACAACGCTTCACGGAAGATGTCGACCGCAACTTCCGGGGTCATGGCGAGACACCGCCGAAGCTACTCGCCAGCGTGCCGATAATCAGCGCCCAGCCATCCACCAGCACGAACAGCATGATTTTGAACGGCAGCGAAATGATCAGCGGCGAGAGCATCATCATACCCATCGCCATCAGCACACTCGCCACCACGAGGTCGATGATCAGGAACGGAATGAAGATCATGAAGCCGATCTGGAACGCGGTTTTCAGCTCGGACGTGACGAACGCCGGGACCAGAATGGTCAATGGCGCCTGATCCGGCGTAGCGATGTCCGTGCGCTTGGACAGGCGCATGAACAGCTCCAGATCACTGCTGCGGGTTTGCGCGAGCATGAAATCCTTGATCGGCACCTGGGCCTTTTCCACCGCTTGCTGCGCGGTGAGTTTTTCCGCCAGGTACGGCTGCAACGCATCGTTGTTCACCCGATCGAACACCGGCGCCATGATGAACATGGTCAGGAACAACGCCATGCCGGTGAGGATCTGGTTCGACGGCGTCTGCTGCAGACCGAGGGCCTGACGCAGGATCGAGAAGACGATGATGATCCGGGTGAAACTGGTCATCAGCATGACGAACGCCGGAATGAAGCTCAGCGCAGTCATGATCAGCAGAATCTGCAGGCTGACCGAATATTCCTGCGCGCCGTCGGCGTTGGTGCCCAACGTGATCGCCGGGATCGACAACGGATCGGCGGCGAACGCCAGCGGCGCGGCCAGCAACAGGGCCAGCGTCAAGACGATGCGTAGCGCACCCATTACTTCTTATCCTTCTGATCCTTGCCGAGCATCTTCAACAGATGCTGAGCAAACTCCGGGGTGGCTTTCTCGCTGGTCGCGGGGACCGGCACCGGTTCCTTGAGTACATGCAACGCGGTGATGGTGCCGGGGCTCAAGCCGAGCAGAATCTGCTCGTTGCCGACCTGTACCAGCATCAAGCGGTCACGCGGGCCGAGCGCGCGCGAACCGATCAACTCGATCACCTGGCCTTTGCCCGCCGGACCTGCCTGCTGCACCCGGCGCAACAGCCAGGCGAGCAAGAAGATCAGGCCGAGCACCAGCAGCAGACCGAGCACCAATTGCGTCAATTGCCCGGCCACGCCGCTGCTGACCACGGGCGCAGCAACGGTGGCTGCGGCACCCGCAGCGTTGTTGACGACTGGCTCAGCGGCCAGCGCGCTCAATGGCAAGGCCAGCAGTGCCCACAGAAACCGTTTCACTCAGCGCAGCTTCTTGATGCGTTCGCTTGGGCTGATCACGTCAGTCAGGCGGATGCCGAACTTTTCGTTGACCACCACCACTTCGCCGTGCGCGATCAGTGTGCCGTTGACCAGCACGTCCAGCGGTTCACCGGCCAGACGGTCCAGCTCGATCACCGAACCCTGGTTGAGTTGCAGCAGGTTGCGGATGTTGATGTCGGTGCTGCCGACTTCCATCGAGATCGACACCGGGATGTCGAGGATCACGTCCAGGTTCGGCCCGTCCAGGGTCACCGGATCGTTGTTCTTCGGCACGCTGCCGAACTCTTCCATCGGCAGACGCGAGCCGCTGGAGGCGTCAGCCGCCAGCAGTGCATCGATGTCAGCTTGGCCATCACCGGTTTCTTCCAGGGCAGCAGCCCATTCATCGGCCAGTGCCTGATCGTCCTGGGCGTTCATATCGTCGTTCATCATGTGTCCTCGGCGGGCAACAATTCAGTTAATGCAAAAGGGGGTGTGGCGCCGCTTCAGCGACGCTCGATCGGCTCGATCACTTGCAACGCGAGGTTGCCTTTGTGCGAGCCCATCTTGACCTTGAAGGCCGGCACGCCGTTGGCGCGCATGATCATGTCTTCCGGCATCTCGACCGGGATCACGTCCCCCGGCTGCATGTGCAAGATGTCGCGCAGTTTCAACTGGCGACGCGCCACGGTGGCACCGATCGGCACGTCGACGTCGAGCACGTCCTGGCGCAGGGCATTGACCCAGCGTTCGTCCTGATCGTCGAGGTCCGACTGGAAACCGGCGTCGAGCATTTCACGCACCGGCTCGATCATCGAATACGGCATGGTCACGTGGAGATCGCCGCCACCGCCGTCGAGTTCGATGTGGAAAGTCGACACCACGATGGCCTCGCTCGGGCCGACGATGTTGGCCATCGCCGGGTTCACTTCCGAGTTGATGTACTCGAAATTGACTTCCATGATCGCTTGCCAGGCTTCTTTCAAATCGATGAAAGCCTGCTCCAGCACCATGCGCACCACACGCAGTTCGGTCGGGGTGAATTCACGCCCTTCGATCTTCGCGTGACGGCCGTCGCCGCCGAAGAAGTTGTCCACCAGTTTGAACACCAGTTTGGCGTCGAGGATGAACAGCGCAGTGCCGCGCAACGGTTTGATCTTGACCAGGTTGAGGCTGGTCGGCACGTACAGCGAGTGCACGTATTCGCCGAACTTCATCACCTGGACGCCACCGACGGCAACGTCCGCCGAGCGGCGCAGCATGTTGAACATGCTGATGCGGGTGTATCGGGCAAAACGCTCGTTGATCATTTCCAGAGTCGGCATGCGTCCACGGACGATGCGATCCTGGCTGGTCAGGTCGTAGCTTTTGACACTGCCGGGTTCGGCAGCGTTATCGGTCTGTACCAGACCATCGTCGACGCCATGCAACAGCGCATCGATTTCATCCTGGGACAGCAGATCCTGCACGGCCATGTCGTGTTCCTACTGCAGTACGAAATTAGTGAAAAGCAACTGTTCGATCACCACTTTGCCCAGCTCTTTCTGCGCCACTTCCTGGACGCTGGCTGTGGCCTTCTGGCGCAACATCTCTTGCCCGACCGGCGTCGCCAAGGTGGCGAAATCCTGACCGGAGAAGAGCATCACCAGGTTGTTGCGGATCACTGGCATGTGCACTTTGAGCGCTTCCAGATCGGCCTGATTGCGGCCCAGCATGGTGATGCTCACCTGCATGTAGCGCTGACGGCCGTTCTGGTTGTAGTTGGCCACGAACGCCGGGGCCATGGGCTCGAAAATCGCGGGCTGCTTGCCGACCGGCGCAGCATCGGCGGCCTCGGCAGGCTTGCTCTGGGCGCTGTGCATGAAGAACCAGGTCGCCCCCACGGAAGCACCAATGGCCAACAGCAACGCCAGCACGATCACAATGATCAGCTTGAGTTTGCCTTTGGTTGCGGGGTCTTTCACTGCTGCTGTATCGCTCTTCGCCATGCCAATAATCCGTCACTAATCGGGTTTTCACAGTCGCACGGCAAGGCAAGAGCAAGTGTTATGCCAGAAGTGTCAAAGGGATTGACGAGAGGTATCTGTCGACTGATGCAAAACCATGTGGGAGCTGGCTTGCCAGTGATTGCGATTTGTCTGACACATTGATTTCGCATGTGCCGCCGCCATCGCTGGCAAGCCAGCTCCCACAAGGTACAGCGGTGTGTCAGGCGTAATAGTCGACCGCGCTGGTGCCGATGACGCTAGTGGTCTGGGCAACAGACTCAGCCACCGCTGCGGGCGTCAACTCTTCGTCTGCCGAATCCAGACGACCACCGGCGGCGCTGGTGCGGCCACTCTGGCCCTGCTGCGCCTGTTCCTGACCCTGCCCCTGCCAGCCACGCCCCTGATCAGCCACGTTAACGTCGACCTGGCCCATGCCCTGCTGGGTGAACATTTCACGCAGCCGATGCATCTGCCCGTCGAGCGCTTCGCGCACGCTCGGGTGCGCGCTCATGAACGTCACCTGGGTCTGTTGATCCGGAACCATGTTCACGCGAATATCCAGACGCCCCAGCTCCGCCGGTTGCAACTGAATATCCGCCGCCTTCAGATTGGCGCTCGACAGGTACATCACGCGGTTGACCACTTCTTCGGTCCAGCCGCTCTGGTGCATGGCGATGGGCTGGTTCACCGGCACCGCGTTGGCGGTTTTTGGCGTGGCCGCTTGCGTCAGCGCCGCCAGACGGTTGGCAAAGTCATCGACACGGGTGTCGCTGGTGGCGGACTTGAGGTCTTTCAGACCGTCATCGATCAGCCCGCTGAAGGCTTTTTCGCCGCCCTGACTGGTGCTGTCCTTGTCGGCCTGTACGTCGAGCATGCTGGCCATGCCGGCAGCGAAGTTCTGTGCGGTGGTCAATTCGCCGTCAGCCTGAGCCTGCGCTGGCGAGGCTTTCGGTTGCGCCTGGCTGGCGGCGGAAATATGCCCGCCCTGCTCCATCGCCATGCGCACGGCCGGCAAGGCATCGAGGGGGTCGGCCTCAGGATCAAAATCGCTGTCGGCATTGGCCGCCGGGTCTTTGACCACCGCTGGCAGTACCGCCACTGCCGGTGTTTCGACTTTCGGCGGTGTCGGCGTCTCAACCACTGGCGGTTGCGCGACAGGCGCAGTCACCAGCGGCTGCACGACTTCTGCCAACGCCGGGTCCAGCGCCGGGTCAACAGGCGCAGTATCGGCTACCGGGGTCTGCGGGGTGTCGGCGCTGTCGTCGTCGCTGGCGGTCTTGTCATCGGCGGCAACCGGCTTGTCGGCAGGCAACGCTTTGCCGCTATCGGCAACCGCCGGGTTCGCGGCGGCAGACTGATCTTTGCCAAGGTCTTTTTTGCCGCTGTTGTCAGCGACCTTGTCGCGCGCCGGTTTCAGCGAATTGTCAGTGCTCGCGGCAGGCTTGTTCGGCCCTTGATCGGCGAACACTTGAGCGAAGCTTGTGCCCTTGTCGCCGGGGTCTGCGGCCAATGCCGACGATTTGGCAGAGGCTGCTTGCGCCTTCGCCTGGGCGGCGGTCTGAAGAAGAATATTGGGGGTCGCAGGCATAACACGGTCTCCGCTGCACTGGGATCGTAGGTACAGTTGAGGGAGATAGCTGCAAGTGCCGGGCCAGTTTTGCCCGACACCCGAGAAAAGCGCCGGATGGCTTGGTTAATGCGCGAGCGCGTGCTGTCGCTCGTCTTCGTAGACAGGGCGCACATCAGCAAACTCATTGCTGATATCAGTCACCAGCATGGCAATTTCCGAAGGGCTTTTGTCTTTGGCTTCTGACTCCAGCGTCTGACAGAGTTCTGCCAGGCGCACAGCGCCCATGTTGCTGGCGCTGCCCTTGAAACTATGGGCAACCTCCGACAAGACCTTGGCGTCTGCAGTCTTGCGCAGCTCAACCAAGCGACTTTCGGAATCGGTCAGAAAGGTATCCAGCAACTCCGGATACCCGTCCTCCATGACTTCGCGCAGTACGCTTAGCGCCTCGCGATCCACATGTTGGTCAGTCACTTGCTCACTCCTTGATCAAGAATTGCGCGGATTATGCCTGAACCTCCCAGAAAAACTCCACGCAAGCACTACGACCTTCGTCCGACCAACTGGCGTTATGCCCCAATTGCCGGATCAGGCTGACACCGCGCCCCGACAGACGGACGCCGTCCAATGGCCGCTCCATCACTCGCGCCACATCAAAGCCCTTGCCACTGTCTTCGACCCGGATCAGCAGGCATCCGCCGTTGTTCACGGGCTTCACCTGCAGATGAACACGCACAAAACCCTCCTGCAAGGCATCGAGCCGCTGATTGCGCTGCTGATAATAAAGGGCAAAACCGGCAGCATCGCGCTTGAGACTGGAATCCAGACCCAGCACGCCATGCTCCAGCGCGTTGGAGTAGAGCTCGGCGAGCACGCTGTACAACGCGCCGCTCTGCCCGCGCAAACCATGCACCTCCAACAGCAACTGCAGCAGGTACGGCAACGGGTTGAAACGTCTGAGTGTAGCCCCGCGAAACTCGAAGCTCACCGACCAGTCCAGCGGACAGGACTGACCGCTGTCGGAATACACCGGCGCCGACGGATTGACCTGTGCCAGCTCAAGCAGGCTGACCTCGACCATGCTCACGTCGTCGCGCGCCTCACCGCGAAAATCCCGTAGCGCCTGCTCGATGTCCTCGAACAACCGATCAGGCTCACGGTTGGCGGCGAACACTCGCTGCAGACGCTCGACACCGAACAACTGATCGTTGGCATCGCTGGTATCGATGACCCCGTCGGACAACACGAAAACCCGGTCGCCAACTGCCATCGAATGCACTTCAGTGCGGTCATCGAACGCCTGTGGACTGAGCACGCCCAACGGCAAATGGCGCGCCGCCAACGGTTCGCGCTCGCCCGTGGCGATCCGGTGCAAGTAGCCGTCAGGCATGCCGCCATTCCACACTTCCACCGAGCGTCGCTGAAAACTCAGGCACAGCAACGTCGCGCAACAGAACATGTCCACGGGCAGGATGCGTTTGAGCTTGGCGTTCATTTCGCGCAGGGTTTCGGCCAGGCCATAGCCCTTGGCGGTCATGCCATAGAAGACTTCGGCCAAAGGCATCGCGCCCACCGCTGCCGGCAAACCGTGGCCGGTGAAGTCGCCGAGCATGACGTGCATGTCGCCCGCTGGCGTGTAGGCCGCCAGCAACAGGTCGCCGTTGAACAGCGCGTAGGGCGATTGCAGGTATCGGATGTTTGGCGCACTCAGGCAGCCGGCATGCGCCACCTTGTCGAACACCGCTTTGGCGACGCGCTGTTCGTTGAGAAGGTAGTCGTGATGTTTGGCAATCAGGTCGCGTTGTTGCAGCACGGTAGCTTGCAGACGTCGCAAGCGATCCATCGCCTTGATTTTGGCGGCGAGGATCACCTGGTTGTACGGCTTCGCCAGAAAATCGTCGCCACCGGCCTCAAGGCAACGCGCCAGCGCTTCGCTTTCGGTCAACGAGGTCAGGAAGATAATCGGCACCAGCGTTTCCCCTGCCAGCGCCTTGATCTGCCGCGCCGCTTCGAAGCCGTCCATCACTGGCATCATGGCGTCCATCAACACCAGACTCGGTTGCTGGCGGCGAAACACCTCGACCGCTTCGGCACCGTTGGCCGCCGTCAGCACTTCATGCCCCTGACGACGAACGATGGTCGACAGCAGCAAGCGGTCGGCGGCACTGTCCTCGGCGATCAGAATGGTCAGCGGCTCTTGCGCCTGCATGCTGGTCAACTGATGTCGAAGAGTTTGTCGAAATTGGAGATGGCGAGGATTTTGCGCACGTCGGAGTTGCTGTTGACGACCCGCACGTCGGACTCGTCGCCGCCGGCGTGATCACGCAGCAGGAGCAGCATGCCCAAGGCCGAGCTGTCGAGGTAGGTGGCTTCTTTGAGGTCGACCACGATGGACTCGGGTTTCTGATCGAGACGCTCGTAGGACTCGCGAAACTCCTGGTGACGACCGAAATCAAATCGCCCCTTGACTGAGATAGTCAGTTTTTGACCATCTGGAGAAAGATCTGTAACGACTGACATTGACTGGCTTCCTTGTCATTGACGAACGTGTACAAGGTTTAGCACTTGGCAGGGGATGGGGCAAGGTTGGAAGCAAGATCAAAAGATCGCAGCTTTCGGCAACCCCTACACTGATCCCCTGCAGGAGCTGCCGAAGGCTGCGATCTGTTGATCTTCAGTACGGATTCTGCCGAGGCAGGCGCTGGGACAACTCGTCCAGCAGCTTCTGCTCACGCTTGTCCTCGGCCCGCTGCGCCTCGTCGCGGTAACGCTGCACCAGCTTGCGCAACCCTTCGACCCGGGCAAACGCCTGCTGCCAGGCCTCACGCGCCTTTTCCAGATTGTTCTGGTGCCAGACCAGGCTCTGGCGCTGCTGATCAACGGCGGTGTCGAGTTGCGCCAAAAAGCCCTGGAAGCCGAGCAGCCATTGCCCGGTCACGCCGGTGCTGCCGCGCACGATCCATTGCTGCGAGTAATCCAGACGAAAGGCGTTGAGGTCAGCGAGTTTGCTTTCGGCCACTTTCACCTGGCCCTGGAAATACCCCAGGCGTTGCACGGCGGCTTTCTCGGCCTTCTCGGCCATGTCCACCACCGGCACCAGACGCGCGGCTCGACTCAGGGCCATGGCCGGTTAACCGCCGGGCGCCGGAGCGAAGATCGAGGCCAAGTGATTTTCACTGGCGCCCATGTTGATGTTGTCGTTCAAGCCCTGACGCAAGTACAGCGACATCGACGGCTGCAAGCTGATCGCAGTGTCGGTTTCGCGGTCACCACCGGCCACATAAGCGCCGACGCTGATCAGGTCGCGACTCTGCTGATAACGCGACCAGTATTGCTTGAACATCTGCGCATGGTTCATGTGCTTGATGCCGACCACCGACGGCATCACCCGGCTGATCGACGCCTCGATGTCGATGGCCGGGTAGTGCCCTTCTTCGGCCAGACGCCGCGACAGCACAATGTGGCCGTCGAGTACGCCGCGCGCCGAGTCGGCAATCGGGTCCTGCTGATCGTCGCCTTCGGACAGTACCGTGTAGAACGCGGTGATCGAACCACCGCCCTTCTCCGCGTTACCCGCGCGCTCCACCAGTTTCGGCAACTTGGCGAACACCGACGGCGGATAACCCTTGGTCGCCGGCGGCTCGCCGATGGCCAGGGCGATTTCCCGCTGGGCCTGAGCGAAACGGGTCAGCGAATCCATCAGCAACAGGACGTTCTTGCCCTTGTCGCGGAAATACTCGGCGATGCGCGTGCAGTACATCGCGGCACGCAAACGCATCAGCGGCGCATCGTCCGCTGGCGAGGCGACGACCACGGAGCGCTTGAGGCCTTCTTCACCGAGAATGTGCTCGATGAATTCTTTAACTTCTCGACCCCGCTCACCAATCAGACCAACGACGATGATGTCGGCCTCGGTGAAGCGGGTCATCATGCCCAGCAGCACGGATTTACCGACGCCGGTACCGGCGAACAGACCGAGACGCTGGCCGCGACCGACCGTCAACAAACCGTTGATGCAACGGATGCCGACATCCAGCGGCACGCTGATCGGGTCACGGTTGAGCGGGTTGATCGTCGGGCCGTCCATCGGCACCCAGTCTTCGGCTTTCATGCCGCCCTTGCCGTCCAGCGCACGACCGGCGCCATCGAGCACACGACCGAGCATGCTCATGCCCATCGGCAACCGACCGGCATCAGCCAGCGGCACCACGCGGGCGCCGGGGGCGATACCGGCAACGCTGCCGACGGGCATCAAGAAGACTTTATTGCCGGAGAAACCCATGACTTCCGCTTCCACCTGGGAGGGGTGGTAGCTGTCGTCATTGATCACCATGCAGCGCGTACCCATGGCAGCGCGCAGGCCTTCGGCTTCGAGGGTCAGGCCGACCATGCGCAGCAGGCGGCCTTCAAGGATCGGCGCACCGGCAATCTCGGTGGCCTCGGCATAGGTGCTCAGGCGCTTGGCGAAGCTGGTGCGTTCAAGGCGCATCGGGGGTGTCCGCGAGCGGCTCGTCAGCGTCGACGACCGGCTTGGCGTCTTCGGCGATGTCCAGGCTCAGGTCCGCTGCGGCCGGGTGCAAGGCCTGCTCATGCAACTGATCGAACAGCTTGGCCATGACCTGACTGACGCGCGACTCGATGCTGGCATCGATGCGGCTGTGCTCGGTTTCTACCCGGCAACCGCCGGGCAACAGCGTGTCATCCTCGACGATGCGCCAGGTTTCTTCATGGCGCTCACGCAGGGCTTTGACCTGAGCGAAATCCTGCGGATTGACGTACAGGCGCACGTTTTCCACGCCCAGCGGCAACAGCTTGAGCGCATCGCGCATGACCTGCTCGATCTGCGTCGAATCGATCGCCAGTTCGCGCTTGATCACCTGTTTGGCGATGTGTTGCACGAGGTCGACCAGCGACTTTTCGATCTGCGTGTCTTGCTCGGCAATCGGTTCGAACAGGTGCCCCATCAGTTGCTCAAGGCTGGCGACTTTCGCTGCCAAAGCCACTTCGGCTTCCTGACGGACCTTCAGCGTGGTGCTGTGAAAACCTTCTTTTTCGCCAGTGGCGAAGCCCTCGTTGTAAGCCTCCTGACGGATGCTTTCGAGTTCTTCCAGGGTCAGTGGCTGGACTTCGTCCAGCGGCACTTCTTCCATTTCCGGCGGCTCGGGTTCCGGCTCAGGCTCCGGCTCAGGTTTCGGCGGATCGAAGCTGGGCATCGCCCAGGATTCAAATCCGCGAACATCGCGGGCACGGATCAGATCCGTCACATCGTCGTCGTGCTTGTCCATGGGCTTAGATCATTTCCTCGCCACCCTTGCCGCCGAGTACGATTTCGCCGGCTTCGGCCATACGACGGGCAATGGTGAGGATTTCTTTCTGCGCGGTTTCGACGTCGCTGACGCGCACCGGGCCTTTGGCCTCGAGGTCGTCGCGCAACAGTTCGGCGGCACGCTTGGACATGTTCTTGAAGATCTTCTCTTTGACGCCTTCGTCCGAACCCTTGAGGGCCAGCACCAGCACGTCGGAAGACACTTCGCGCAACAGCGCCTGAATGCCACGGTCGTCGACATCGGCGAGGTTGTTGAACACGAACATGAGGTCTTCGATCTGACCGGACAGGTCTTCGTCGACTTCGCGGATCGAGTCCATGAGCTGGCCTTCGATCGAGCTGTCGAGGAAGTTCATGATGTCCGCCGCACGCTTGATGCCACCCAGGGTGGTGCGCGAGGCATTCGAGTTGCCGGAGAACTGCTTCTCGAGAATCTGGTTGAGTTCTTTCAGTGCTGCCGGTTGCACGGTGTTCAACGACGACACGCGCAGGATGATGTCCAGACGCACTTTGTGGTCGAAGTTGCCGAGCACTTCACCGGCCTGATCCGGATCAAGGTACGCCACCACGATCGCCTGGATCTGCGGGTGTTCGTAACGGATCACGTCGGCAACGGCGCGCGGCTCCATCCATTTCAGGCTGTCGAGGCCACTGGTGTTGCCACCGAGCAGGATGCGGTCGATCAGGCCGTTGGCCTTGTCTTCACCCAGGGCCTGGGTGAGCATTTTGCGCACGTAGTCGTCGGAACCGACGCCCAGGCTGGTCTGGTCGCCGACGATGTCGACGAACTCGCTCATGACCTGTTCGACTTGCTCGCGATGGACGTTGCCCATCTGCGCCATCGCCACACCCACACGCTGAACCTCTTTCGGGCCCATGTGGCGCAACACTTGCGCAGCATCGGTCGAGCCCAGGGACAGCAGCAGAATCGCCGCTTTATCGACCCGGGACAGTTTAGCGACAGCGGCTCGGTTATCACTCATCTGCGTTAATCCACTCTTTCACGACCTGGGCCACGCGACCCGGGTCTTCTGCCACCAGACTCTTGATTGCATTCAGCTGCGCGTCGTAACCCTCGCTCGGGCTCGGCAACAGAATGCTCTGAGGACCACCGAGGCTTACGCGGTCGTTGGAAAGTTCGCCGTCCAGGCCGCCCATGCCACCGAGTTCCACGTCGCCGCCAAGACCGGCCAGCTCCTTGCCTTTGCCACCGCCGGTGATGTTGTTGAGCACCGGACGCAGCACACCAAACACCAGCACGAGGATGAACAACACACCCAGCACTTGTTTGACGATGTCCCAGAACCATGGCTGGGAGTAGAACGGAATATCGGCGATCACTTCACCGCGCTCGGCGGAGAACGGCATGTTGATCACGCTGACGCTGTCACCACGGCTGGCGTCGAAACCGACGGCGTCCTGCACCAGGCGCGTGAAGCGCGCCAATTCGTCGGCGCTCCACGGCGCACGGGTGGTTTCACCGTTGGCCGCGTTGACCTTGACCTGATCGTCGACAACAACCGACACCGACAGACGATTCAGGCGACCCTGCTGCTGTTTGGTGTGGCTGATCGAACGGTCGAGTTCGAAGTTCTTGGTCGATTGCTGACGTTTGTCCGCCGGGTACGGCGCGAGCATTGGCTGGCCGGTGGCCGGGTCCATGATCTGCTGGCCATTGGCGTCAACCAATGGCTGACCTGGCTGCACCATGCTTGCCGGCGCCGCTGCGCCACCGGTGGTTTGCGGTGCCGAGGCTGGCGAGGGCGGCTGGTTGCTCAGGGCACCCGGCACACCTTGCGGGCCATTGCTGGCGGTGCGTTGTTCGTTGACCGACTGCTCGCTGCGCAACGCCGGTTGATCCGGGTTGAACTGCTCGGCGGTCGACTCGACGGCACTGAAATCGACATCGGCCGACACTTCAGCCTTGTAGCGATCATTGCCCAGTACCGGTTGCAGAATGTTGTGCACGCGCTGGGTGAGCATGCTTTCCATGCGACGGCTGTAATCGAACTGCTTGCCGGCCATGGTCATTTCGGAGTTTTCCGCCTGATCAGAGAGCAGGTTGCCCTTCTGGTCGACGACGGTGATCTGCGACTTGCTCAACTCGGGAACGGAGGTTGCCACCAGGTTGATAATGGCAACGACCTGGCCCGGCTCCAGCGAACGACCGCTGTACAGTTCGACCAGCACCGAAGCGCTTGGCTTGCGTTCGTCACGCACGAACACCGAACTCTTCGGAATCGCCAGATGCACGCGGGCACCCTTGACGTTGTTCAGGCTGGAGATGGTCCGCGCCAGTTCGCCTTCGAGGCCGCGACGGTAACGGGTCGCTTCCATGAACTGGCTGGTGCCCAGTCCCTGTTCCTTGTCGAGGATTTCAAAACCGATGTTGCCATCGCTGGGAGTGACACCAGCGGCCGCGAGCTTGAGGCGCGCGCGAGACAGATCATCGGCCTTGACCAGCAAGGCGCCGGAGTTCGGTTCAACGGTGTACGGGATGTCGGCCGAGGCCAGGGTGTCCATGACCTGTTTGGCGTCCATGCCGGCAAGGCTGCCGTACAACGGACGGTAATCCGGCTGCTGCGACCACAGCACCACGGCAAAGCCAATCGCCACGCTCGCAGCCAGGCCGACCAACAGGCCCACCTGACGCAGCATGGTCATCTCGGAGAGGTTTTCCAGGAAGGACAGGCCGAACAGCGGCGGTTTGCCGTCTATCGGGGTGGCCTTGGCCGGAACGTTATCGGCGACTGCTTCTGCCATGACTCAATCTCGTCCTTATACCGGCATCTGCATGATGTCTTGATAAGCCTGAACCAGTTTGTTGCGCACCTGGGTCAGAGCCTGGAACGACACGCTGGCTTTCTGCGAAGAAATCATTACGTCCGTCAGATCGACGCCGCTCTTGCCGATTTCAAAGGCGTTGGCCAATTGGGTCGACGCCTGCTGGGTATCGCTGACTTTGTTGATGGCCTGACCGAGCATGTCGGAAAAGCTGCTGCCCGCCAGTTCAGGGACAGCTGCAGTCGATTTCGGCGCAGACATGGCATCCATTTGCATGGATTTCATGTCCATCATCAACCGATTAAATTCAATACCTTGGCTCATGGTCTACTCTCTTGGGCGGCCCGCAATTTTTTGACACTCACTCGGCGGGTACACAGGTGTTAGCAACAAGGGTGCCAGCTCAGGCCCGACCCTTTCAGAAAAGCGTTTTGAAATCCTTGCGGCGCAAATCAGGTGGCGAACAGATAACCTTCGACGTCCATCCCGGCATCGCGCATTTGCGCCAGTTTGTAACGCAAGGTGCGTGGGCTGATGCCAAGCTTTTCCGCCGCTTCCTTGCGACGCCCGCGCTCAGTGCGCAGGGTGTCGATGATCATCTGAAACTCCCGACGACGCAGGTCATCGCCCAGTGCGCCGGCGGAATCCGCCTCGATGTCGACTGCACGAATCAGCGCAGGCGCCGGTGCTGCCACCGGCAAAGCGGCAAACGTCACCGGCCCGGCGAGGCAGAAATCCTGCGGCTGAATCAACCCGCCCTGCTGCAGGATCAGCGCCCGTTGAATGGCGTTATCCAGCTCGCGCACATTGCCTGGCCACGCGTATCCGGTCAGACAGGCTTGCGCCGCTGGCGACAGTTTTGCCGCCGCATGCTTCATTTTATTGACGTGCTTGGCGAGCAAGCGCTCAGCCAGCGGCAAGATATCGGCAGTGCGCTCGCGAAGTGGACGCCAAGCGAGGGGGAAAACCGACAGACGGTAAAAAAGATCTTCACGGAAGCGCCCCGCCGCTACTTCGCCCGCCAGATCGCGGTTGGTGGTGGCGACCACACGAATATCCAGATTGATCGGTTTGCGCGCGCCGACACGCTCGACCTCACGCTCCTGCAATACGCGCAGCAGCTTGGCTTGCAGGCCCAAAGGCATTTCGGAAATTTCGTCGAGCAGAATAGTGCCGCCGTCGGCCTGTTCGAACTTGCCGGCCTGCGCCGCGATGGCACCGGTGAACGAGCCCTTCTCGTGACCAAATAATGTCGCTTCGAGCATGTTGTCGGGGATCGCCGCACAGTTGATCGCAATGAACGGCTGATTGGCGCGATGGGATTGCTGATGGATGTAGCGCGCCAGTACTTCTTTACCGGTGCCGGACTCACCGGAGATCAACACCGTGGAATCACTGCGCGCCACGCGGGCGGCCAAATCGAGCAATTGCGCACTGGCCGGCTCGACGGCGATCGGCCCCTCGGATTCGCCGACGCTGATACAACCCAACGCATGCCGCGCAACCAGATCGAGCAATGCCTTGGGCTCGAACGGCTTGACCAGATAATCCGCCGCCCCCTGGCGCATGGCATCGACCGCACGCTCGACGGCGCCATGCGCGGTCATCAGCAGCACCGGCAATTGCGGCTGACGGGCGCGCAGCAAGGCGAGCAATTGATGACCGTCCATACCGGGCATATTGACGTCGCTGACCACCAGACTGAACGCCTCGCGCGCCACGGCCGTCAACGCGTCTTCAGCGCTGCCGACTGCATGGTAATCATGGCCGGCCAACAGCAGCGTATCGGCCAGTGCTTCGCGCAACGAGCGGTCATCCTCGACCAGCAAAACCTTGATGCCCATGTCTTTCACTCAGCTCCCTGTACAGCGGAAAACAGCGGCAGGATTACCTGCGCGCACGTACCGCGCCCAACACGTGAGCGCAGTTGCAATTCTCCCTGATGCGCACGGGCCACAGCCTTGACCACGGTCAGGCCGAGGCCAGTACCGGTGACCTTGGTGGTAAAAAACGGCTCACCCAGACGGGCGAGCACCACGGGATCGATACCGCTACCACTGTCACTGACGCACAGGCGCAAAGTGTTATCGCGGGCGTAGCAATGCACTTTCAGGCGCACCTCGGCGGTGCTGGCCTGAATGGCGTTTT
Source organism: Pseudomonas sp. PB103 (assembly GCF_009764635.1). NCBI lineage: Bacteria > Pseudomonadati > Pseudomonadota > Gammaproteobacteria > Pseudomonadales > Pseudomonadaceae > Pseudomonas > Pseudomonas sp. PB103. The sequence continues at coordinate 32,948 of NZ_RWIL01000069.1, forward strand.
CGATCAGATTCAACAACGCCCCGACCAGCGTGTCGCGATTGCACAGCAACTCGCCGACGTGACTGTCGCACTGCCAGCGAATCGGCAGATCCTGCACGTGGGTCAGGGCTGCAGCTTGCAGCGCTTGCATCAGGGCATGCGGGGTGAGGCGATCGGTCAGCGGCAATTCACCACGGGCGAATACCAGCATGTCGCGCACTTGATGTTCCAGCTCATGCAGGCGCTCTTTGAGGCGACCGGCAAAACGCTGCTGGGTGGCGACCGGCAATTCCTGCTCAGTCAAATGACTGGCGTAGAGCAAGGCTGCGGACAATGGCGTACGGATCTGATGCGCCAGCGAGGCAACCATCCGCCCCAGCGACGACAGGCGCTCGTGGCGTGCCAGCTGATCTTGCAGGTGACGGGTTTCCGTCAAATCGTTGAGCAGCACCAATTGCCCCGGCTCGGCATCCAGCGAGCGGGTAGCGATCGACAGGCGTCGACCGTTTTTCAGGGAAATTTCGTGACCGTCGTCTTCACGCGGGGCGAAGCAGCGGGCAATCACCTGGCGCCACAATTCGCCTTCCAGCGGCAGCCCGAGCAACTCGATGGCCGCCGGATTGGCTTCGACCACAATGCCGTGGCTATCGATGACGATAACGCCCCCGGGCAACAGGTCCAGAAGGTTTTGCAGGCGGTTGGCCAGGCGTTCTTTTTCCGCCAGTTCCTGCATGCGCTGGGCACTGACCACGGCCAACTCGCCCTTGAGCTCGGTGACCCGCGCTTCAAGCATGCTGTAGGAGTCGGTCAACTGGCTGGACATCTGATTGAACAGCGCGAACGCCTGCTCAAGGCCCTGTCGGCTTGCCTGTTCTACGGAGGACGATTGCCCCTCGGGACTGGAGGCAGATGACATCTGGGCGGCTTGGGGCATTGTGCTCTCTCGCTTGGCTGACCGTCAGTTAAACGGAACGTTGCGAGGGATGTAGCAATACCCGTGCCTAAAAAAAACTGCTTATAAATGAGGGAGTTAAAAAACAGGCGTCAATCATCCGCCTGTTCATCACCATCACGCCGGCTCATGCCGTACTTGCGCATCTTCTCGACCAGCGTGGTACGGCGGATACGCAGACGCTCGGCCGCACGCGCCACAATGCCATTGGCATCGTCCAGCGCCTGCTGAATCAGGCCCTGCTCCAGCCCACCGAGGTAGTCTTTCAAGTCCAGGCCTTCCGGCGGCAACAGGGCATTGGCACTGAAGTCCGGCGTATGGCCATTGATCGCCACGCGCTCTTCGAGATCACTGCGCAGGCTGTCGACCATTTGCTCGTCTTCATCATCGACGTAGCGGAATTTCTTCGGCAACTCGACCACGCCGATCACCCCGTACGGGTGCATGATCGCCATGCGCTCGACCAGATTGGCCAGTTCGCGGACGTTGCCCGGCCAGCCGTGACGACACAGCGACATGATCGCCGCCGAGTTGAAACGGATCGAGCCGCGCTTTTCGTGTTCCATGCGCGAAATCAGTTCATTCATCAGCAACGGGATGTCTTCGACGCGCTCACGCAGCGGCGCCATCTCGATCGGGAACACGTTCAGGCGATAGTAGAGGTCTTCGCGGAAGGTGCCGATCTCGATCATGCTTTCGAGATTCTTGTGGGTCGCGGCAATGATGCGCACGTCGACGCTCTGGGTCTTGTTGCTACCCACGCGCTCGAAGGTGCGCTCCTGCAGCACGCGCAGCAGCTTGACCTGCATCGGCAGCGGCATGTCGCCGATTTCGTCGAGAAACAGCGTACCGCCGTTGGCCAGTTCGAAACGGCCAGCACGGCTGGTGATGGCACCGGTGAAAGCGCCCTTCTCGTGACCAAACAGTTCGCTTTCCAGCAGCTCTGCCGGGATCGCCCCGCAGTTGACCGGCACGAATGGCGCGTCGCGACGCTTGGAATGGTAATGCAGGTTACGCGCAACCACTTCCTTGCCGGTACCGGACTCGCCGAGGATCAGCACGCTGGCGTCGGTGTCGGCCACTTGCTGCATCATCTGGCGCACGTGTTGGATCGCCCGGCTGGTGCCGACGAGGCTGCGGAACAGATTGGGTTCGCGATGACGGCCGCGCTCGCGGGCCTGGTCGTACATCTCGCGGTAGACCTGGGCACGGTGCAGCGAGTCGAGCAGTTTGCTGTAGCTGGGCGGCATTTCGAGGGTCGACAGCACGCGGCGACGCTGGTCATCCGGCAGATCGACGGAAGAATTATCGCCCATCAACAACACTGGAAGGAACTCATCCCAGGTTGAGAGTGTCTTTAACAAGCCCAAAAGCGCACCAGGAGCATTGACCGTCCCGATCAGTACGCAAATGACCTCACGACTAGACGACAAAGAGCCGACTGCCTGCTGCCAGTCATGGCTTCCGCAGGGTAAATTTTCTTCGCCGAGAAAATTTAGAATCACCGCCAGGTCGCGGCGGCGGACGCTATCGTCATCGATCAGCAGAATTTTGGTTTCACGCCACATGCAATAGCAACTTCCCTAGTCAACTCAATGCCCGAAAAATGGGGCAAGCGAGACGCTTGCAGGACACCATGTGCCTGTAGACGCCTGAAATCTGAAATCAGCCACTAGTTAAGTCAAAAAACCGTGCACAGTCAAATTTATGGCGCACATGTCTGGATTAACTGGGGGTTAATTAACCAAACAGATGGTAAACCTTTGCCGCATTCTGCGCTTGGGTGATCTGCGACATCTCATCGGCTATTGCCTGCCGCTCCCCGGTCGCTGCATCCAGCAACTGTTTGTAAACCCCGAGCAATTCCTCAAGGTTGTCGCGCAATGCGGCCTCGTCCACCGAAGCTTCACTCAAGACGTCTTCCATGCAGGATCGGCAAGCCATATCCAGCTCGCTGATGGCTTCCCAGTTGCGCTCGGCCAGAGCACCGGCCAGAGCCTCGCGGGTTTCTTCGATTCGCTGCAATACAAGACTCATGGTGATCTCCTTAAAACTGTGGAGCCGGCGTGCCAATGGCATCCCAGCCGTCCTTGACCGTGCGTAGCAGGTCAGCGACTTCGTCGAGGATCTTCGGGTCGGTTTTGACGTTGGCTTCCGCCAGACGCTTCATCATGTAAGCGTAGAGACTGTCCAGCTCGCCTACCGATTCAGCCTTGTTGTCCAGATCCAGACCTTCACGCAGGCCGCCGATAATGCCGATGGCCTTGCTGATCAACACGCCCTTGTTAGGGATGTCCTTGCGCTCGATCGCACCTTTGGCCTGGGCAATTCGGTCCAGGCCGCCTTCCATCAGCATTTGCACCAGACGATGAGGACTGGCCTCGGAAGTCTGGGCTTGCGCGCCAATCTTCTGATATTGCCGAAGGGCTAACATCGGGTTCATGTTCTACCTCATCCAAAACTCTGTGATTCGTATAACCAGTCTATCGACACGGCGTCAAAAATCTTTAGGTTCGAAACCAAAAAGCCCGACAAGCGTAATCCGCTGCCGGGCTTTTGGCGCTTAAGCGCTATCAGGCATTCTTCTGAGCGTTCATCGCCTCGAACATCGAAGTGATGTTGCTTGCCGTTGCTTTCAGCTTACCGACAAGGGTATCCATGTCGTTGTACTTCTTGGTCAGCACCGCGGTCAGTGTCTCGACGCGGCGATCCAGCGCCAGTTGCTGGTTGGCCAGGTTGGTTTTGGTCTTGGCCAGGCTGGTCGAACGCGAATCAAGAATGCCGTCCTTACCCGTAACGGTATAAGGCGCGATGGAATCGTTCATGCGGTCCAGCAAGCCCTTGGCGGCATCACCGGTCTTCGTCGGATCACCCATGAACAGCTTCTGGACTTCGCCACCAAGCTGTTGCGCGCCCATTGCAGCAGAGAACTTGGTAGCGTCGAAATCCAGCGCACCGGTCTTCTGGTTGGTGGTAATCCCCAACTGCGACAGAACGGTGAGCTTGTCACCTGCACCGGTCGTGGTCAGCGGCTCACGGATCGACGCCAGAATACCGCGCGCCAACGGATCACCGGTCAACGCCGCAGGAATGGTCGGCTTGCCGTCATCATCAAGGGATGGCTTGGTCAAAGCGGTCACACTGGTCACAACCTGGTTGTAAGCATCTACGAACGATTGAATGGACTTTTTCAAGCCATCGTTGTTCGGACCCACTGTTACGGTTGTGCTGACACCACCACCGGCGACCAGATTCAGGGTCAGACCGGATACAGCCTTGTCCACGGTGTTGCTCTTGCTGGTCAACGCCAGACCATCGACGCTGAACTTGGCATCCATCGCGAGCTCACCGATGGCGCCAGCGGAGGCCGCCGTTGGCGTTGTGCCCATCTTCTGGCCGGCGGTGATTTCCAGGCCGGCAATACCGCTGAGGGTAATGTCGGAGCCGGCACCCGTGGTCGATGAACCCATGACCAGACGCGAACCGAACTGGTCGGTAACGATGTTGGCACTGAAGCCGTTGGCGCCCTGCTGGGTGTTGATCGCATCACGCACCGATTGCAGGGTCGCGCCCGGCGGAATGGTCACGGGGCGGCTGACGCCGTTCTGGGTGATGTTCAGCGTACCTTCTGGAATAGAGGTGCTGGCGCCACCAACAAAAGCAGCGGTCGCCACTTTTGAAGAGGTCGCAAGGTTGTCGACTTTGACCACGTACGAGCCGTTGACGGCCGTGTTACTGGCAACCGCAGTCAGCACCTTTGTATCGGCGGCCGTCGCGGTAAAACCCAGAAATTGCTGGTTTGTGGTGCTGCCCAGATTCTTGATCGCAGTCTGGAAGTTCGCCAGAACACTTTTGAGACTACCAATCGCGGAGATCTGCGAGGTGTTGGTAGTCGACTGACGAGTGATCTGATTCTGTTTGGCGGCCTTATCGGCATCCACCAACGCTTTGACGATGGCGGTGGTATCAAGGCCAGAGCCTAAACCCAGACCCGGTAGAATTGGACTTGCCATGTGGAGCTCCCTTCAGTGTGTCGCCGGTCTTTTGACCACTACAACGCCCAAAAGAACATAGCAACAAAATTCGTGCCAGCTGTCAGACTTTTGCGCTGAACAACAGGCTGCTTGCATCATTCAAACTGTTTGCCAGTTTCAGGACTTCTTCGTTGGGGATCTGACGAACCACCTCACCGGAGTCGCTGGCAATCACTTTGACCACTACTTTGCCTGAAGGCTCATCAATCGAAAACTCCAGGTTGCGCTTGACCGACTGTACGAACTTCTCGATTTCCTCAACGGCCATCTTCAGTTGTTCCTGTTCGGTTTTTGCGCCTTTATTTTCTTCCTTGACGGCCACCACGGGTGCAGTTTCCGCTCGAGGCTTCTCCGCAGGCTTTTCGGCAACAGTCGTCGCCTGCTTGGCCGCAGGATAAGACAAGTTCAGCTTGACGCTCATATCCATGTCCATCACCTCTCAAAGTGAAAAAGCGAGAGAGCGCGCAAGCGCACTCCCCCGCCAAAACTCATCAGCTATTACTGAAGCAGTTTCAGTACAGCGGATGGCAGTTGGTTGGCCTGAGCCAGAACTGCGGTGGAAGCTTGTTGCAGAGTTTGTTGCTTGGTCAGCTGTGCAGTTTCAGCAGCGAAGTCGGTATCTTGTACGCGGCTCAGTGCAGCACTGGCGTTTTCGTTGATGTTCTGCAGGTTGGAGATGGTGCTCGAGAAACGGTTCTGAGCAGCACCCAGGTCAGCGCGAGTGGCGTTGATGTTTGCCAGAGCAGCGTCGATCGCGGAGATCGAAGCGTCAACGTTGGTGTGGTTGGCGGTGTTGTCCAGACCCGAGATCACCATGCCGGTCATGCCCAGGGCGCTGGCGTCGAAGCTGGTCGACAGGGTCAGAGTGATCTGGTTGTCGGAAGTAGTGTTCGAACCTACCTGGAACTGCATGGCACCAGCAGTACCGTCGATCAGAGCCTTACCGTTCAGGTTGGTCGATTGAGCGATACGGGTCAGTTCAGCAACGGACTGTTGGAATTCTTTGTCCAGAGCGGTACGGTCAGCAGTACCGTTCGAGTCGTTTCGCGATTGCAGCGAGATTTCACGCATACGTTGCAGAATGTTGGTCGACTCTTGCAGAGCGCCTTCAGCGGTCTGAGCGATCGAAACACCGTCGTTGGCGTTTTTGATAGCCATGGTCTGACCACGGATTTGCGAAGTCATGCGGGTAGCGATCTGCAGGCCAGCAGCGTCGTCTTTGGCGCTGTTGATTTTCAGGCCGGAGGACAGACGGGTCATCGAGGTCGACAGAGCGTCGGACGCACGGTTCAGGTTCTTCTGAACGCCCAGGGAAGTAGTGTTGGTGTTTACTGTTAAAGCCATGACGAATTCCTCGTTGGTTGGGTACTGCGGCTTCCGGCCCTGGCAACCGCCCGGTATGGCCTAGAGAACCTTCGTAATAGTTATCGTCGCCAACGCAGGTTGCTTTAGCAGAATTTCGAAATTTTTTGCCATCAGGTGGCCATCCCCCGTAAATCAAGGACTTGGCGCCCGTCCAACAGCGAAAAAATGACGTCAGGAATACGCCGCACACTCACCACATGACCTTGCTGTCGGTCGCAACAGAACAAAATTGTTCAAAGGGACAGATTATCGGTCACCACTTCTACCAGCTCGTATTCCAGATAATCGGCCAGCGCCAACCAATTCTGCGACTCCTGGCATTGCAGCATCAGCGTGAGCAGTTGCAACCATTGTTGCTGGCCTTGCGGCGACACCTGATCAAAGCACGGCTGTAGCTCGCTCATCAGATCAATCATGACCAACCCGGCCTCGACGTCTCGCCCCAGACGAAACAACACGGCGCAGTCGCGCGCCCTGACCACAAATGCTTCGCTCATGCTCATAGCGTCCACTGCGCGGCAAACGCCGTCCCGGCGATCATTGCCCCGGCCCGACTGGTGTTATAGAAGCGCACCTGTGGATGGCCGGCGATGTAACGCTCCAGCTCACAGAGATAACTGCGGAAATTGAGCTGCGTCTTGATGCGCCGGCCGTAGCCATCGAGCACCCAGTGTTTGGCGGCGATCAATTGCGGCCCCAGGTCACCGTCGCCCCAACCGGCATGGGTCTTGTCGCCGGGGAAGGCAAAGTCGGCACCAAACAGGGTGATCTGCGCTGCGCCCATCTTCACCGCCAGATCCACCGCCGGGTGGATCACGCTGCCACCGACATACAGCTCACCGCGCGGCATTTGCTGACGAATAGCTTGATAGATAGGACTGGCCGAATACGCCGCATGGCGCGGTCCTTGCCAGTGTTTGAGTACCTGCGGGTCGACCATCGGCATGTAAGCCAGCGTGATTGCCGCCGTATCTGCCGAAGGTAGATGCCGGGCCGAAATGCGCTGATCGATGGTGACCACGATGTCAGGTCGAATGCCATGTTCCAGCAAGGGCCGATAGGCCGTATCGACACAGATGAACAACGGCCGCTCGGCCTGTGCGCGAATGGCTTGCAGGCGCTCGAAGTGCAGTTCCAGACTCGGCCCCGTGGCGATCACGAACACGTCGCGCCCCGGCTGCGAACCGAACAGCGCAGCCACATCACCATCGCCTTGCAGCAACGCGTGACTGGCCTGCAAACGCTCGACGATATCCGCCGCTTGCGGATCGAACTCGCGATTATTGAAGGTCAGGTGAGTTTCACTGATCAGCCGATCACGGATCTTGGCGTTGTAGTCGTCGGCCAACACCAGCTCTGCGGGCAACGCGAAAAACGGCAGGCAGATTTCTGCAAGGTCGCCGGCGTAATGCAATTCAATGCGCGGGTCATTGAGCCACGGTTGTTGATCGAGCAACTGCAACACAAGCGCAAACACCGCGCCGTTAAGCAGATGCACGTGCAATTGCTTGAGCTGCGGACGTTGCAACAGTTCCAACTGCAAATCGCCCAACCCGGTGCCATAGACGTGCAACACCAGACTGTCGTCGGGCAGGCTCGCGGCCTGGACTTGCGCCTCGCGAGTACGGTCATGACGGCTGGTCAATTGAATGCCGTTGATGCTCAGCGTCGAACCCATCCCTTCGACCAGATCAGCCTGCAACGGTGACGGATCTTCCGCCAGCAGACGGGCCGCTACCAATGGCCAGCGACGCTGGATGACGTCGGCATTCGATTGAAAAAACTCGCTCATGGCGCCTCGTGAACGTTCGGGCAAAAAAATAGCGCTCAAGGTTACACCTTGAGCGCTTTTTTGTGCCGCGATTTACCGATGAAGAGCGGGCTCAGGGGCGATAAATGATCGCCGAACCCCACGACAGACCCACACCGAAGCCGCTCAGGGCAACGCGCTGCCATTGCGAGTCGAGGGCGTGCTTTTCCAGCAGCAGCGGAATGCTCGACGACACCGTGTTGCCGGTCTCGACCATGTCCTTGATGAACTTCTCCGGCTCGCCTTCGAAGCGCCGTGCCACGGCATCGACAATCGCCGCGCTGCCCTGGTGAATGCAGAACGCATCGATGTCATCGGCCTTGAGGCCGGAGTCGTCGAGCAACTCATGCAAGTGTGCCGGGACTTTCAGCAGGGCAAAATTGAACACCTGGCGACCGTTCATGAAGAACACACCATCGGTGACTTTCAGGTGCGGCGCACCGGAACCGTCGGTGCCGAACTTGGCCTTGCCCAGCGCCCAGGCCGGGTCTTCGCCCATCCACGTTGCGGTGGCGGCATCGCCGAAAAGCATGGTGGTGTTGCGGTCTTCCGGGTCAACGATTTTCGAGTACGGGTCGGCGGTGATCAGCAGGCCGTTTTTCAGGCCGGCGGCTTCCATGAAGCCCTTGATCGCGTAGATACCGTAGACGTAACCGGAGCAGCCCAGAGAAATGTCGAACGCCGCGACGTTGGTCGGCAGACCGAGTTTGTCCTGGACGATCGCTGCGGTGTGCGGCAGGCCTTCTTCGTCACCGTTCTGGGTGACCACGATCAGTGCGTCGATCGATTCACGTTTCAGCTCAGGGTTGTTGGCAAACAGCGCATTGGCCGCTTCCACGCACAGATCGGAGGTTTCCTGGTCAGCGTCTTTGCGCGGCAGGAAGGCCGAACCGATCTTGCCAAGGATGAATTCTTCATCCTTCTCGAATTTTGCACCTTGTGCGTAATTGTCCACGCCGGCTACAGGTACGTAGCTCGCAATGCTTTTTATGCCAATCATTACGGCTTCCCAATAAAAAACAGCCCAAGACCACCGCTCGCAAGGATTTCGAGGGGCGCCGACAAACAGAAAACGGCCGCCACAACGGGCAGCCACGGGGAGCGCAAAGGGCTATCACTGGAATCGAAAACGAGCCAGGCGCCATCTCCCCGATCAATACAATACAGTGAAGATGCGCGTTATGACTCGCAGGTCACGCTATTTTGCCGAATCGGTGCAGATCGGCTTATTCGACCAACGACCAGTCCAGCGGCGTGCCGCGCTTGATCGGAGTGCGCGCGCGACGACCGATGACGGCCTCGGCATGCTTGGGCGGCAGGCCGAGACCCGGACGAATGGCGCGCAGGTTGTCCCCGCTAAAGGGTTCACCGGCGGCCATGTCGGCGGTGACGTACAACGAACGGCGATACACCAGCGACTTGCGCTCGGCTTCGGTAGGGCCGTATTGCACTTGGCCCATGGCCTGCCAGGCACGTTCGGTTTCGAGCACCAGGCTGGACATTTCCGCCGGCTCCAGCGAGAAACTGGCATCCACGCCGCCGGCCGCACGGTCGAGGGTGAAGTGTTTTTCCACCACAGTTGCGCCCAGCGCCACAGCGGCGACGGACACGCCAACGCCCATGGAGTGATCGGACAGCCCCACTTCACAACCGAACAATTCGCGCAGATGCGGGATCGTGCGCACGTTGCTGTTCAGCGGGGTTGCCGGATAAGTGCTGGTGCATTTGAGCAGGACCAGATCCTTGCAACCGGCCTCGCGGGCGGCACGCACGGTCTCATCGAGTTCGGCGATGCTGGCCATGCCCGTGGAGATGATCAGCGGTTTGCCGGTCGCCGCCACACGACGGATCAGCGGCAAATCAGTGTTTTCGAAACTGGCGATTTTGTAGGCCGGCACATCGAGACTTTCCAGAAAATCCACTGCGCTGTCATCGAATGGCGTCGAGAAGGCGAGCATGCCCAGCGCTTTGGCCCGGGCGAAAATCGGTTCATGCCATTCCCACGGTGTATGGGCTTTTTCATACAACTCGTACAACGAGGTGCCCGCCCACAGACTGCCGGGGTCCTTGATGAAGAACTCGCCTTCAGCGATGTCCAGCGTCATGGTTTCGGCGGTGTAGGTTTGCAGCTTCAAGGCGTGCGCGCCGGCCTTGGCCGCCGCCTCGACGATTTGCAGCGCCACTTCCAGCGACTGGTTATGGTTGCCGCTCATCTCGGCAATGATGAAGGGCGGCGCGTCGGCACCGATCAGGCGGTCGCCAATCTTGAAACTAGGCATGCGGGTGATCCTTCAAAACACGGGTGAACGCGCAGGCACTCTGGGTGAAACCGGCGTCACGAAAAACATTCAATGAGGGGCAATTGGCGGGCAACACCTGGGCCGTGATGGCGGTGAGCTGCGGCCAGTATTCGCGGACGAACGATTCGCTGCGAGCCAGCAACGCCCTGCCCCAGCCAAGACCGAAACGCCGTTCGAGCAGATAAATCGACACTTCGGCCTCAAGCCCGCGCAGGTCATAACGCAACACGCCCACCGGGCCGTCATCAGCCTCGGCGATCAGCAGCAGACGCTGCGGGTTGCGCAAACTGGCATTCAACCAGTTGAGATGATGCGCCCAGTCGATCACGCCTTGATCATTCGACCAACGCCGCACAGCCTCGGCGTTGCGCCCGTCGAACAACAAGCGCGCGTCGTCCGCAGTCGCCAGGCGAACCTTTAATACCGCGCCGGCCAAGGCCGCCGCCACGCGCAGCGCACCACGACCGTCGACCAGTTGCCGCGAACGCTCGGCGAGGCTTTGCCGCAGGTGAAAATTCTCGCTGACGAAACCGATGGCCTGCCGCAGTTGCTCGACGCTGACCTGCTCGCGAGCGCCCATGAACACATGCGCCCCGGCGGCCGCCATGACTTCGCCGTTGGCCTGCTGGTTGTTCGACACAGCGATACAGATCGTCGGCAGGCCCATGGCCGCGCGCTCCCAACTGGTACCGCCGCCGGCGCCGATGAACAGATCGGCCGCGGTCATGCGCTGATAAAAATCGCTGACAAAACTGTGCAGGCGCCAGTGCGGCCGTGTCTCGGCCAGGGCCTGCATCTGCGCCCACGCCGGGTTTTCGGCGCCGGCGACAAAGTCGACTTCAAGCTGCGCAAAATCAGCCAGCGCGAGCATCGCGTGATGGGTCTGCATCGCCGCATCAAAACCGCCGAAGTTCACCAGCACCCGCCGCGCCCTGGCTCTGATTTCGATCGCCGGGCAGCGGAATTCCTCACGCAACATAGCGTAGCGCGGGCCGAGCAACGTGCGACAGCCGTCTGGCAGCAGTGGCGCGTAATTCTCGCTCAAGCCCGACAGGTTCTGATTGAGCAACAGATCGACGCTGTAGCGTCGGCTCGCCAGATCATCCACTGCGGCAATCCGTGGCGCCCAGCGTCGGGCAGCAGTTTGCCAGTGATGATCGAGGCCATAGTGATCGGCAATGATCCAGTCGAAGCCGGCATGCCCCTCAAGCAAATCGTCCAGTGCATCGATGTCGGCCTGCCACGGCAGCATGGCTTCGATGGCCTGCTGCGGGTCTTCATCGACATAACGCTCGGGCAGCGCGAACGTCTCGAAACCTTCGCCCTGCAAGGCGTCAAGCCCATGCCCGGGCAAGCGTCGACAGGCAAACGCGACATGACTGCCCTGCTCGCGCAACACCCGCGCCAGCGTCAGGCAGCGGGCAATGTGGCCGCTGCCGATGGTGGGCGAGGCGTCGGCACGGATCAGCACTCTCATGAGATTTCTCCGCCGGCCTTCAGTGCGGCGTAGAGGTATTCGGCGCGTTTCCAGTCTTCCGGCGTATCGATGTCCTGCACCAGATGCCGCGGCACAATCACCGGCAGGCTGGCCGGCGAGAAAATCACTTCACCGCGCAACCATGCGTCACTGCGACCCCAGTAAAACTGGCCGGCATCCTGGAAGGCTTCGGGCAAATCCTGCGAACGGGTGTTGCGGAATTCCGGGTACAACGCCGTCAACGCGCCCTGCCCGTCAAGGGTCAGCGCACGCTGCACCGGGAAACCGAAACTGCTGACCGAGAAGGCAAAGGATTTGTCCGTGTGCTGCTCCAGCAAATCCAGGCCCTGACGCAGATAACGCGCCTGCAACAGCGGCGCGGTGGCGTATATACAACAGGCGTAATCAAACCCCGGCAACTGCTGCAAGGCGTGGACGATCACCGCAGCAGTGCCGGCGAAATCGTCGGCCAGTTCGGCCGGGCGCAGGAACGGCACGTCAGCGCCGTGTGCCTGCGCAACCTCGGCAATTTCTGCGTCGTCAGTGCTGACCACCACGCGCTCGAACAACCCTGAATCCAGCGCCAGGCGGATCGAGCGCACGATCATCGGCACGCCATCGAACGGCTTCAGATTCTTGCGCGGGATGCGCTTGCTGCCACCACGGGCGGGGATGATCGCAACGCAGCTCACGGTGTTTTATTCCTCAAGAAGCAGCCGGCGCAATTGCTCGACCACGTAGTCCTGTTGCTCATCGGTCAGCAGCGGGAACAGCGGCAGGCTGATCGCCTCGGCGTAATAACGTTCGGCCTCGGGGAAGTCTCCCTCGGCAAAACCCAGGTCGCGATAATAAGGCTGCAAGTGCAGCGGAATATAGTGCAGATTGACCCCGACGCCGGCCGCGCGCAACGCTTCGAAGACTTGGCGGTGGCTGAGGTTAAGGCGCTCGGTCTGCAAGCGCACCACGTATAAATGCCACGCCGATTCGGCTTCAGGCTGAGCACTCGGCAAGGTCAGCGGAAGGTAAGCCAGCAGACGCTCGTAACGCGCCGCCAACTCACGTCGACGGGCGATGAAACCGTCCAGTTTGCCGAGCTGCGACAAGCCCAAAGCGGCCTGCAGATCGGTGATGCGGTAATTGAAACCCAGTTCGACTTGCTGGTAATACCACGGGCCGTGGCTCGGCTCGGTCATCTGCTGCGGATCGCGGGTCATGCCGTGGCTGCGCAGGCGCTGCAAGCGTTCGGCGAGTTCCTTACGGTTGGTCAACACCATGCCGCCCTCGGCGCTGGTGATGATTTTCACCGGGTGGAAGCTGAACACGGTCATTGCCGCGAATTCGCCACAGCCGACAGGGCGCCCTGCATAGGAGGCGCCGACCGCGTGGGAGGCGTCTTCGATGACGGTGAAGTTGTAGCGCTCGGCCAGTTCGGCGATCCGGCGCATGTCACAGCTCTGTCCGGAGAACGCTACCGCCACCAGCACTTTGGGCAACGTGCCGTCGCGCTCGGCCTGTTCCAGCTTCGCCGCCAACACGAAGGCATCAAGGTTCCAGGTCAGCGGATCGATATCGACAAAATCAACCTCGGCACCGCAATAACGACCGCAGTTGGCCGAGGCCAGAAATGTGTTCGGCGTCGTCCACAAGCGATCGCCCGGGCCCAGCCCGGCCGCCAGACAGGCAATGTGCAGCGCCGCCGTGGCGTTGCACACCGCCACCGCGTAATCCGCCTGGCAGCGCTCGGCCATAGCCTGTTCGAAACGCTCGATGGTCGGCCCCTGGGTCAGCCAGTCGGAGTTGAGCACCTCGACCACGGCGTCAATATCGGCCTGATCGAGACTCTGCCGACCGTACGGGATCATTTCGCCAGCTTCGCGTGCAGGTCGGCAATCTGCCCGACCGAGAGGAAATGCGGGTTGGTGTCGGAACGGTATTCGAACTGTTCATCCACCGGCTGACCGCGCTCGCCGAGCTTGTCGACGGCGAAATCGACATCGACGCTGGTGAAACGGATCGACGGCTGGATGGTGTAGTGATCGGCAAACTCCAGGGTCATCCGCGCATCGTCCAGCGGCACCATCAGTTCGTGCAGCTTCTCGCCCGGACGAATGCCGACGTGTTTGTGCGGCAGATGCTCAGCCATGCCTCGAGCCAGATCGATGATGCGGATCGACGGGATCTTCGGCACGAACACTTCACCACCGTGCATGCGCGCAAAGCTATCGAGGACAAACTGCACACCGTGATCGAGGGTGATCCAGAAACGCGTCATGCGCTCATCGGTGATCGGCAGTTCCTCGGCGCCCTCGGCAATCAGTTTGCTGAAGAACGGCACCACCGAACCCCGCGAACCGGCGACGTTGCCGTAGCGCACCACGGCAAAACGCGTCTGCTGTTCGCCGGCAATGTTGTTGGCGGCGACGAACAGTTTGTCCGACAGCAACTTGGTGGCGCCGTACAGGTTGATTGGGCTGGCGGCCTTGTCGGTCGACAGCGCCACGACTTTCTGCACGCCGTTATCGATGGCGGCGGCAATGATGTTTTCCGCGCCATTGACGTTGGTGCGAATGCACTCGGTCGGGTTGTATTCCGCCGCCGGCACTTGCTTCAGCGCGGCCGCGTGCACCACGTAATCGATGCCACGCATGGCCTGACGCAAGCGGTCAGCGTCGCGCACGTCACCGAGGAAGTAACGCATGCACGGCGCGTTGAACGTCTGCTGCATTTCGTATTGCTTGAGTTCATCACGCGAGAACACCACCACGCGCTTGGGCTGGTATTGCTCAAGCAGGCGGCGGATGAAGTTGCGACCGAACGAGCCGGTGCCGCCGGAGATGAAAATCGATTTACCGTTGAACATGTCTTGGGTCCTGTTTCCTGATCGTCAGGCTTAGGCGAGCAATTGCGCCCAGTCGATGCTGGAGGCCTGGCCGAGGGTGAAGCCCTTGCCGGTCAGGGAAAGGTTCTGGTTGTAGGCAACGTCCTGAACGAAGCGCGCCTGCCACTTGTCTTGCAGCGCGACAGCGGCCTGCGCATTCTCCGGCAAAGTGCCGGTGTGGACGATCTGCACTTGCGGTGTCCATACGGTTAACAGTCCGGCATCGGCGGCTTTCAGGCACAGGTCGACATCAGCGAACGCTTCATCGAAATGCTCCTCATCGAGCCCACCCAGTGCCTCGAAAATCTCTTTGCGCAGCATCAGGCAAGCGCCGGAAACCGCTGAACAGTTTTGCTCGACGAGTAAGCGGTGCATGTAGCCGGTGGCGTCCTTTTTCTCGCCGAGGAACGGTGAAGCCAGAGCGCCGCCAAGGCCGAGGATGAATCCGGCGCCAGTGACTGCGCCATCGCTATCCACCAGTTTGGCGCCGACCACGCCGACTTCCGGGCGCTGAGCCTGGTTGAGCAAGGCTTCGATCCAGCCGGCGTTTTGCACTTCGGCGTCCGCTGCCAGCAATACCAGATACGCGCCCTCGGCTTGAGCCGCGGCGCGATTGATCAGGGCCGATGCGCTCAGGCGCTGCTCGCTGCGGACCAGACGAATACGCCCGCGCCCGTTCTGCTCAAGGCTTTCCAGCCACGCCAGCAGTTCGCTCGACTGACTGAGGTTGTCGGCGATGATGATTTCGTGGTTCTGATAGCGCGTGCGCTGCAACACGCTCACCAGACAGCGTTGCAGCTGTTCCTGATTGTCATCGCTGCAAACGATGATCGACACTTTCGGTCGGTCGGCATGACGGTAATCGACGCGCAAACCTCCGAATGCCTCGGTACTCACCTGCGCCTGATAGCCACGGGTTGCCAGATGCCGCACGAGCGCCTGACGCTGGTGCTCGTTCGGCGCCGGCGCTACCGCCGGGGTGACCAGCAAGGGTTCGGCGAGATGTGCCAGGCCGGCTAGCCCGCCGGCTTCGATCAGGCGCAATAGCAGATCGAATTCCAGCGCTTCGCTGTACTCACGGGCGAAACCACCGGCCTCGACCAGGTCTTCGCGGCGAATCAACCAGTGTCGGGCCGTGAGCGTCGGCATGCTTTGCAGCAGATCGAGATTGAACGCCGAACGGAACAGGTCACTCAAGGTGCCGTCCGCGCGACGGTGGATCTCATCCATGGCCACGGCGCGGCAACCTTCAGCGTTCTGCAGCTCAAGGCTGGCACGCAGCAAACCACTGCGAGTGAATGCGTCACCGGCCTCGGCCAGCAGCAGCCAATCGGCATTCGAGCGCTGGGCGATCTGGTTCAGTTTGTCGACGTAATTGGCACTGCTGACTTTGACGAAGTGCACGGTGCTCTGTTCAGTGGTGACGGCCGGCACATCACCGGTGGTGAAGACCACAACCTTGAACGCACGGAAAGCGCTTTCCATCAGACTGTCGAAAGTGACCTGCAACTTGTCCATGTCAGCGTCGAGATCGAGCAGCAGAATGCCAAACTGGGGCCCGCCCTCGACTGTCGCCAACTGCTGATTGATCTTGCGGATGGCAGTCTCGTTCGGCTGCCGTGCCTGCAACCAGTTCATCAACTGGCCGGAGCGCGTGCTGTCGAGCATCTGACGGCTGTCGTACGTCGGCACGCTGTCCAGCCGCGCCAGCCAGTCGGCGAGGACTTGCGCATCATCTTCCTGCCCCATGTCCAGTAACTGGCGGTGCATTTTCTGCACAACGCGACGGTTGAACGGGCCCAACTGCACGGCTTCGAGCAAGCGGTTCTGGACCGTCTCGGACGTGTCATTGGAATAGGTGCTCAGCAACGTCTGCTGCTTGAGCAATGCGCCTTCCATTTCTTCCAGTTGCAGACGCCCGGCCGGCATCGCATGGAGAAGGAATTCAAACTCGGTCAACTGATCGAAAAACGCCTGATTGTAGAAAGGCATTTCGACGTATTGCTTGGGACCGAACACGCGCTTCGGACCCGTCGTAGGGTCTTTCCACCAGGACTCGAAAATCGGTTCGATGGTCAGGGCATTGCGCGTGGCCAGACTGTCCGCAAGCGCCTGGAAACTGCGCAGGGCAAAGGCTGCGGTTTGCTCCGTGCTCGGCTCTTTGATGTCGGTGGGCAACGTCGCGAGGAAACCGGCGAAACGCTCGCGCTCGGCAACGGAGCGGGCATCCTTGAAGCTGAGGACGTGAATGATCTCGGTGTTGTGATCCGAGCGACCATAGTTGACCTCCCGCACCACATACGGAATCGGCAGAATCCGCGCCTTCGACCGCGCAAGCACGTAATACACATGGCCGATTTCCTGCCACTCGAAAATCGTTCCTTGCGGCATCGCCGCGTACCAGTCCTGCAACAGCGAAGTGCGATGCACTGCATAGAACGGCGGGATGTACTGGCCCATGTAGTCGAGAATACGATCCTGCGCACGTTCGGCTTTGTAGTCCTCTTGCACCTTCTTGTCACGGCGGTAGTACTGCACGAAATTGGCGTGCGTGAGGTACATCAGGCAATAGCCATGGCACATGCCGTAATCGGGGTTAGCTTCGAGAAAGTTGACCGA
This sequence comes from Pseudomonas sp. PB103, assembly GCF_009764635.1. NCBI lineage: Bacteria > Pseudomonadati > Pseudomonadota > Gammaproteobacteria > Pseudomonadales > Pseudomonadaceae > Pseudomonas > Pseudomonas sp. PB103. The sequence goes on from NZ_RWIL01000069.1 coordinate 50,362, forward strand.
ATCGGTCAACGCACTGTGCAGCATGAAATCATCGTCAGACGCCAGCACCATGTACGGCGTCGTGACCTGTTTGACCCCATAGGCAAGCTTTTGCTGAAACCCCAGATAGGTGTAATCCGGCAAATGGCGATAGTCGACCGATGGGAAATCTGCCGCGATGCCGTCGTCCCCCTGCACGGAGGAATCGAGCACCAGCACCTTGGCGGCGTAACTGCCGTAGTACTGCAAAGCGCGTCGCAGGAACGCCTTGCGGTTGTGGGTGATCAGCACCACCGTGAACAGCTCATCCAGCGGTGTCACGTTGGTTTGCGTACTGCTTTGAACCTGCATTTTCCTATCCCCACAACCGGCCAGTCGCCTGACACCTGAAACTGTTTTTGATTAACGAACGCGACGCAGATAACCGTCCGGCGCCACAGTGATCAGCAGCTTGTTCTGCAACTGCTGGTCAATCTCGAAATCCTGGTTCTCTTCCAGGTATTTCCACACCGCGGTTTTCGGGTTATCGCCCGGCCCCCATGGACGATCCGGGAAGAAATCGGCCGGCATGTCTTCGACCACGGTGTCCATGACCACGCAGTAGCTGTCAACCGACACCAGCGGTGCGTACAGACGCAGTTCTTCGAGGACGTGATCGTGGGTGTGGTTGGAGTCGAGCACCAGGATGACTTTCTTGCCTTTGGCCGCCGCTTGCACTTGCGCCGCGATGCCGGCGTCGATGCTCGAGCCTTCGATCATTTTGATGCGTTTGGCCATCGGGTGGCTTTCGATCGCTTCGCGGTTGTGCGGGCGAATGTCGAGGTCGATGCCCAGCACTTCGCCGTGGCCTTGCAGCTCCAGCAACGAGGCGTAGTAGATGATCGAACCGCCGTGAGCGATACCGCACTCAATGACCAGGTCCGGCTTGACCTGCCAGATGATCTCCTGCATCGCCATCATGTCTTGTGGCAACTGGATGATCGGACGGCCCATCCACGAGAAGTGGTAGCTGTACTTGTGCTTGGCCGATTCGTTGAAGAATTCACGGGCCAGGCCGGTGAGTTTCTGGTCGTCGCCCTGCTGGGCAATCTGTTCCCGGCACTCGGCTTCGAAGGCTTGGTTGATGCTGTTGTCGGTCATTTTAAAAATCTCAAGGGTCACTGGAACGAAGCGCTGTCGACGGCGTGATAGACATAACGTCCACCGGTCATCCGCTTGATCTCTTCGAGGTAATTGGAATTCATCACAAACAGGTGGGCGCCTTCGGGCAGCGCGTCCATCGCCTCTTGCGGCGAAGATACGCGGGCACCGCTGAGCGGTAGATAACGACCCTGCTTGGCCGGGTTGATATCCACCACACGATCCACCGCCACACCCGCACGTTGCAGGAACAGCGAATAGATCACGCCTTTTGACGAGGCGCCCCAGATCGCCGAACCCTGCTCGGGGGCGGACTGCACGATCTGAACCGCGCGGTCGAGGCTGGCGGTGAAACCTTCAGGCAGCGCCAGGCGCGGCACCGGTTGTTCCGGGGTCAGGCGCAACGTCGACAGGTCGGCGACGATGTACAGGTATTGGCCACCGAACAGGTGACCGGCCTCGTGCACCGTGCCAAACATCCGGCGCAGGTCATCGAGGCGGAAATAATTGACGTGTTCGTAGAACAGATCGAACCAGGCTTTGTGTTCGAGTATCCAGTCGAAGCACGGCACTTCGATGTAGATCTGCCCGCCTTGGTTGGCTTCGGCGATCACCGACAAAAAGCTCACGGGGTCTTCGATGTGTTCCAGCACATGGCGCAACACGATGGCGTCTGCCGCGAGGCCCAGGCCACGGGTGAACGGCGCCTTGATCACGTCGGCGTTGCTGCCCTCGTAAGCAGGATCGATACCGGTGATCGAATAGCCCAGGCCTTTGAGCAACTCCAGGAAGTAGCCTTTGCCACAGCCGACTTCGATCAGCTCCTGGTCTTTGAAGTGCCTGGCGATGATGCCTTCGACGTCGCTCAGGTGTTTCTGGAACTGGCCGGAATGCGCCTGTTCATTCTGGTAATCGGCGTCGTAGCTGAGCTTGTCGGCGTCGAACGCCGCATTGAAGATCAGACCGCTGCGCTCGTCCTGCACCAGCAGCATGTCGGCACTGGCCGAAGCACACGCGGATTCGGCATCGGCAAAGGTGCGGTTCTGCAACACCGGCAGGTCGGTGACCCGATACAACTCGTGCCTCATTGCGGCTCTCCCAGTAACTGTTGCAGTCGCTCGGTCACGGCCCAGAACGCCAGCGGTTCGTGGGTCGGATAAGGGTAGTGGCCGAGGTTCAGATTCAGCGTTGCGCCGCGTTCGCGCAGGCGTTGTTCGACCAATGAACGGACCGAGACCGGTTGGCCGCTGGCGCAATTGATCACGCCGTCAAAATCGTGTTGTTGCACAATCGCTGCGAGGTAATTGGCCGCTGTTTCAATCGGCAAAAAATCGCGCAACTGCTCCCCGGCCGACATGTTGAACGACGTCTCTGCGGCATCGATCGCACGGTCCAGTGCCGCCAGCAGGCTGTTGGGGTTTTGCCCTTCGCCATGCAGGTAAAACAGGCGTGCCCACTGCAAAGTAAAAGGATGCTCCTGCTGCAGGTTTTGCAGAAACAGGTGCAACGTATGTTTGGCCAGACCGTAGGGATTGCTCGGCCGCGGCTCAGCGCTTTCACTGAGCGCGCCGCTTTGCATGCCGTATTCGAAACAGGTGCCCGTCACCAGCACTTGCTGCACGCCCGCCTCGACCGCGCCTTTTATAAAGCGGTAGTCGGCCATCAGGTTGTGTTCGAAATGGAACAGCGCCCGGTAGTTCGGCAGGCCCGGCCAGGCCAGATGCGCCAGCGCGTCGACACCATGAACCAGAGTTGCGACATCGAGATCGGCAGCGTGAATGTCCGCCCGGACGAATTCGACCTCATTGATCCACGGCATCGCCAGCGCGGTTTGCGCATTGCGCGCCACGGCGCGAATCTCGCAGCCACGCGCCAACAACGCGGCAACCAGATGGCGGCCGACGAAGCCCGTAGCACCAGTGACCAGAACCTTCACAGCACGCTCAACTCAGGCACGGCGATCACGAAACGCCCGTCCCATTGACGCACCTGCGCCAGTTGCTGACTGACTTCGTGGAGCAGATTCCACGGCAGCACCAGCACGTAATCCGGTTTTTCAAGGTCAATGCGCTCCGGCGCCACGATCGGAATGCGGCTGCCCGGGAGAAACTTGCCCTGCTTGTGCGGGTTGGCATCGGCCACCCAAGCGAGCAAATCGGGTTTGACCCCGGCGTAATTGAGCAAGGTATTGCCCTTGGCCGCCGCGCCGTAACCGACCACACGTTTGCCATCCGCCTTGGCCTGCAACAGAAAGCGCAGCAGCTCATGTTTGATGCGTTCAGCGGCAGGCGCGAGGGTCGCGTAGTACTCGGCGGTTTTCACCCCGGCATCGAGTTCGGCCTGCAACTGTTGCTGCACCGCTGGCTGCACCGGCCGACGTTCGCCGTCCTTGCGCTGGACGAATACCCGCAGCGATCCGCCGTGCGTGGTCAGTTGGCTGACGTCGAACACTTCCAGGCCATTGCGCTCGCACAAGGTCTGCACAGCGGTCAGCGACAGATAGGAATAGTGTTCGTGATAGAGCGTGTCGAACTGTGCGCCAGCCATCAGCGTCAGCAGTTGCGGAAATTCGAAAGTGGCCACGCCGGTCGGCTTGAGCAGCGCGGCGAAACCGCCGAGGAAATCGTTGATGTCCGGCACGTGCGCGAGCACGTTGTTGGCCGTCATCAAGTCAGCCCCCCAGCCTTCGCTTTGCAGTTGCGCGGCCGTGTCGCGACCGAAGAACAGCTCACGAATATCCAGGCCCTTTTCGCGCGCGGCTTGCGCGGTGCTGCGCGTCGGCTCGACACCCAGGCACGGGATGCCGCGACCCGCCACGAACTGCAGCAGATAACCATCGTTGGCCGCGACTTCAACCACGCGGCTGCCGGCCGTCAGTGCGAAGCGCTCGACCATCTCGGCGACATAACGCTCGGCGTGGGCCAGCCAAGTGCTGGAGAACGAACTGAAGTAGGCGTATTCAGCGTCAAAAAGGCTGTCGGCGCTGGTGTAATCCTCGGTCTGTACCAGCCAGCATTGCTGACACACGGCGACCTTCAGCGGCACCCATTGCTCGGCCTGTTCCAGGCGATCGGCATGCACGTAGGCGTTGGACGGTGGCGAGGTGCCGAGGTCGATCAGCGGCAGGCTCAGCGGTGCGGCGCACCCACGGCAGTTCATAAACGCACTCCAGCAAAGTGTTGATCGAGCGCGGGATGGCTGGAATCACGCGCTGACAAATTATTGACAGGCAACGGCCAGGCAATCGCCAGCCGTGGATCGTTCACCGACAGACCGCCCTCGTGCTCCGGCGCGTAATCGGCGCTGTGCAGGTAAAGCAATTCGGCGTCTTCGGTCAGCGTCTGGAAACCGTGGGCGAACCCGGCCGGGATCAACAGACTGCGACCGTCACCGGCCTTCAAGTGCTCGGCGTGCCAATGCAAAAAGGTTTCCGAGTCAGGACGTAGATCGACCGCGACATCCCACACTTCACCGCGCAGGCAAGTGATCAGTTTGGCTTCCGGCGCGTTGGCATTCTGATAATGCAGACCGCGCACGCTGCCCTTTTCGCGGGTGCAGGAATGGTTGATCTGGCGGATGTGAAATTCGCTGCCGAACGCTCTCAGGCTGCCCTCGCAAAACAGCCGGGCGAAATGCCCGCGCTGGTCTTCGAAGCGCTTGTGCTGGACGCTGAACAGTCCGGCCAGCGGCAACGCCTTCAGGGAAAACTCGCTCACAGCGCGCCTCGGTACAGGTTCAATTGGCCGAGGGTGACGTTGCGCATGTCATCGCCGTTCTGCCAGGCCAGATGCCAGTCGAGGGTCTGGGTCAGGCATTCCTGCAAGGTCCAGCGTGGCTGCCAACCGAGCAACTGCCGCGCACGGCTGCTGTCTAGACGCAGCAGGCCCGCCTCGTGCAATTCACTCGGTTCGATGCGCAGGCCACGGGCTTGCGGCCAGCGACTGGCGAGCAATTCGACGACTTCACCGACGCTGCACATGTCCGCCTCGCCCGGCCCGAAGTTCCACGCACCGGCGTATTCCGGGCCTAGTTCGTAGAGGCCGGCGGCCAGTTGCAGATAACCGGCCAGCGGCTCCAGCGCGTGCTGCCACGGACGCACGGCTTGCGGATAACGCAGGGTCACCGGCTCGTCCGCCGTCCATGCCTTGAGCACGTCGGGAATCAGTCGCTCAGGGGCGAAATCACCGCCGCCCAGCACGTTGCCCGCACGCGCAGTGGCCAGGGCCAGGCCGTGTTCGGCGTACTTGTCGGCCGGGAAGAACGACGCGGCATAAGACTGGGCGAGCAGTTCACAGCAGGCCTTGCTGCTGCTGTACGGGTCGTGGCCACCGAGGGCTTCGTCTTCGCGGTACGGCCACAGCCATTCCTTGTTGGCGTAGACCTTGTCGGTGGTCACCAGCACGCAGGCACGCACGCAACCGACCTGACGAATCGCTTCGAGCAGGTTCAGCGTGCCCATGACGTTGCTGGAATAGGTCCCGAGTGGATCGCGATAGCCTTCACGTACCAACGGCTGAGCCGCCAGGTGCAAGACAATCTCCGGCTCGGTGTTGGCGATGATTTCCAGCAAGGCGCCGAGATCACGCAGGTCGCCGCGCTGATCGTTGATGCCTTCATGGACGCGCGCCAGTTCGAACAGGCTCGGCTCCGTCGACGGATCGAGGGAAAAACCGCTGACGTCCGCGCCGAGGCTTTGCAGCCAAAGGGTCAGCCAGCTGCCTTTGAAACCGGTATGCCCGGTGACCAGAACACGTTTGCCGCGCCAGAAATCTGCACTCACGCCCATTGCTTCCATGGGGCCTCCCCGCTCAGCCACAGCGCTTCGAGATGGTTCTTGTCGCGCAGGGTGTCCATTGGATGCCAGAAGCCTTCGTGTTCAAAGGCTTTCAATTGTTCGTCCTGAGCCAGACGGGCCAAGGGCTCGGCTTCCCAGGTGGTTTCGTCGCCGTTGATGTACGGGAGCACTTTCGGTGAGAGCACGAAGAAGCCGCCGTTGATCCAGCCGCCGTCGCCCCGGGGTTTTTCGGTGAAGCCAAGCACCTGATCGCCTTGACGCTCAAGCGCACCGTAGCGACCCGGCGGCTGCACGGCGGTGACGGTTGCCAGACGACCGTGAGCTTTGTGGTAATCCACAAGCTGAGCAATATTGATATCGGACACGCCATCGCCGTAGGTGAAGCAGAACGCCTCTTCATCCTGCAGGTAACGCGCGGCACGCAACAGACGGCCACCGGTCATGGTTTCCTCGCCGGTATCTATCAGCGTGACGCTCCACGGCTCGCTGTAGTTCTGGTGTACGTCCATGCGGTTTTCGCGCATGTTGAAGGTGACGTCGGAGGTGTGCAGGAAGTAGTTGGCGAAGAAGTCCTTGATCGCATAACCCTTGTAGCCAAGGCAGATCACGAAGTCGTGGATTCCATGGGCGGAATACTGCTTCATGATGTGCCAGAGAATTGGCTTGCCGCCGATCTCGATCATCGGTTTGGGCTTGAGGTGCGACTCTTCACTGATGCGCGTGCCGAGGCCACCCGCCAAAATAACTGCCTTCATCGTCTCCCCTCTTGTTCTTCACCGGGTCCGGCCAAGCGGTTGCAGGCCTTTTGGCTAAACCTTCGCCAATCCGGGCGTGGGTCAATGACCGCGAGCGCTCGTTTTATGGCGATTTGAGGGGGACCTGCAGGAAACGCGCCAGCTCGAAGAAACCTCCATCAGTCCGTAAAACTCCATGAAAAAAGGGATGAATCCGACAGTGGACCCACCCCTTTTCATCCAGCTATTTCAAGTGCCGAGACGATCAGCCAAACATGGCAAACGCATCGCCATTGGTTGGCAGGTTGATTACTTGCCCATTGGCCGTCTGGATTTGCTCGATGGTATCGAAGCCAGCAAACCAGTCCTTGAGCTGGACGCCTTCCTGAGGGGCCTCTCCGGGTTTGAAACTCGACCGATGCAGGTAAAGATCATTACCGACACGATCGACCAACAGCTCGGAGCTACTGATATACGACAGCACCAGTTTGTCCAAACGGCTGGCGCCATCATCCTGAATTGTCACCAGCCCCGGAGTTTTGACCGTGTAGAGATCATTACCTTCGCCACCGTTGGCGAAACCACCGGATTGCAGAACCAGAGTGTCATCGCCCGCTCCGCCAAACAGAGAAAAGCCCATGCCCGTGCCGGTCAGCAAATCATTGCCCTCACCGCCATCGGCCAAGCCGTGATTCACAGTGATGACGTCACCACCTGCCTCACCATAAGCCCGACTACCTGCGTCGTTAACGGCGGTGACGATCGTGTCATTGCCATTGCCGCCGTACAACGTATCGGCCTGAGGCCCGTTTGCCTGACCATTGAGGGTAAATGGGCCGATCGGGGAAACCAGTCCTCCATACAGATAGTCGTTGCCGTCGCCACCGTAGATGACGTCGTCCCCCAAACCGCCTTCCAGGTAGTTGACGCCTGCGTCGCCAGTGAGGGTGTCATCGAAGTGACTGCCAACAACGCGCTCGATGTTGTGCAATACATCGCCCTGCGCATCGCCACCCTGATTGATGTTGGTCAGCAAATTGATGTTCACAGCTGATGTGCTGGTGATGTACATGGCAGTGTCCTGCCCATCGCGACCATCAATCACGTCCGCTCCCAAACCACCAATGAACACGTCAGCCAATCGCGAACCCGACAATATGTCGTCAAAGTTACTGCCCTGGAAGAATTCAATGTTCGCGAAGGTGTCGCCCGCGGCATCACCTGCGTTGGCGTTGGTGGTCAGGTCGATCGTCACTGCATTGGCCGATAGCTCATAACTGACTAGATCCTGGCCACCAAAACCGTCCACCCCCATGACACTGGTTCCGCCATAGAAAATGTCATTCAGGCCGGTGCCGCGTATGGTTTCGATATCGACATAGGTATCTCCGGCCGCGATACCGGTGTGCTCCCAGGTCATCAGATTGAAGGTAATTGCAGTCTTGCTGTCCTCATAACTGGCGACGTCTTTACCAGCGCCACCAAACAGTTGGTCAGCACCGTCACCACCGATCAGGGTGTCGTTGCCTGCGCCGCCGACCATGATGTTGTTCTGGGCATTGCCGGTGCCGGTGAAATTGCCGGTGCCGGTGTACGTCAGTTTCTCAACGAAAGGAT